>JANXPR010000138.1 GCA_025357215.1 Acidobacteriaceae bacterium
GGCGAAAATTACTCGAGTGGCCCTGTGGACTACGTTTCTTGGGGTACCCTCGATCACTTCCTCGGTCAATTCAGCAATATACCAGCGTGCCGTGGGGAGATCGGCCATGTTGTTCCTTTTCAATTGTTTACCAGGAACTCAGCTTAAGCTTCAGCCAAGAAAAAATCCCCTGGGTATTAATCACCGGCCCCTGCTCCGTGGAGCAAAGCCCAGAAAGTGTTACTACGTATATAGGATGTATCAGACCCCTTAATAAATAGGGGTAATCGACATTATTTTCATTAATAAAGGGGGTTCGTCTTGAATGGCTTTACGAATCTTTACGTTGAAAGGGATGTTCTCAAGGGGCTGTGGGCGTTTGGGCTTGCTGATTATAAGAAAACGCTTGCTAACGGATGTGTATCGCTATACGATACTACTTATCTCGCTGGAACCTCAAGCAACAAAGAAGATCCGGACCTCCTCGGGCCGGAACTTCCAATGAGCACAACTCTCCTTTTGGCACAACCCCCCGGGCAACCGGGGGTTTTAGTTTTTGTGCGATCATTTCCCCGGCTCCAACTTCAACTCATGCATCTTGTTCTGCTGCACCGCCGCCTCTGAGTACGCCAGAGTAAACGTGGTGTTGCGGTACCAGGCGTCCCAGTGGTCGAGAAAGTACGGGCTGAAGATCTGTCCGGACTCGCCTTCCACAATGTTGAAGGTTGATCCGTCGAGGTTGGAGAAATCCACGGTCATCCGTTCCGACGGGCCAAAGCCGCGGCCGACCTGTTTGACGGTGTAGCCGCCACCGGATTGAGGATGGCGTCCCGGGCCGGCCATGCCGCGCAGCCCTGGCACGATGCCGAACAGGGGATGGTTGATGACTACCGGGAATTCTTCGCCGTACTTCCATGACTTCAAATCGGCGGGGGCGTCCTTAATGCCTTTCTCCACGGCTGCGGTCAGCAGATCGTTGAAGGTGGCTGTTCCCGGAGGCAGCCAGCGGTCTGGTTTGCTGGTCACGATGTTTTCCAGCACCACGGCTTGCTCTGACCATTCATAAGTCTGCCAAGCGTCGCCCAGCTTGGGCTTCAGAAGTAGTTCAACCAAAGCGCGGCGCGCATAAATCTCAATCGTTGGTGCGGAGGCGTTGGCATCCATGCGGCCGTCAAAGCTTTTCAGGATTTCCGCGGCTTGTTTGGCGCGGTCCGTGGCTTTGCTACTGTGCTCGATGGCGGCGGCGAATTGCTGGGCAAAGAACTGGTCGTAGTGTGAGGTGACGTCCGTCTGCAAGGCCAGCATGTCCGCGGGAGAAAATTTCTTGTCCGCTTTCGCTCCCTCCTGCAGTACTTCGTAGATGCGTTCCGTGCGGTAAGGCGGGAACCATTGCGTGGCCAGCAAATAAGGATAGCCTTGCGGAGTGATCTTTGAATTCGCGGTGCCAATGATTCCACCCGGCGGATTGTAAACGTTGGGCAGCTTGTCAAAGTCCACATACCCGGTCCAGTCATGCTTGCCATCGGCGCCGGAGACGGGAACCGTGCCGTCACCGGACGCGCGCACAGGCATGAAGCCCATGGGCTGGTATCCAATGTTGCCGTCCACGTCGCCATAGACTACGTTTTGTGATGGCGTTGCAAAAACGCTCAACGCTTTGCGGAACTGTTCCCAGTTTTGCGCGGAGTTCAGGTCAAAGACGGGGATGGATATCTGCCGTGTGTCATAGATCATCCATTGCAGAGCAATCTTGCGCGTCTCGCCCGGCAAGAGATCGGTGATCACCGGGCCGTGGCGGGTGACGATCACGTCAAACTCCGCATCAGGCTCCCCCTTTACCTTAATGATTTCGTGAAACTTCTCCGGCTTCTGCCAACCGGTAGGCGTTTCGTATTCGCCAGCAGCATTGAAATTTTCAATGAACAAATCCTGGACATCAGGATTCAGGTTGGTATAGCCCCAGGCAATGCGCTGGTTGTGTCCCACAATCACGAAGGGCATGCCAGGAAGGGTGAAGCCTTCCACGTTGAAATCGCCGGAGTGAAGATGGGCTTCATACCACATACTGGGTACGCGATGCGGCAGGTGCATGTCGTTCGACAATAGGACTTTTCCGCTAGTGGTATGCGCGCCAGATACGACCCAGTTGTTCGATCCCGGCACACAAGCTTCACAGTCACTTTGAGACGCCGCGGGCAGCGGTGAAAGCATGCCGGTCTTTGTAGTCGGAGTTTTAACGGCAGGCTTGCCTGCAGTAGCGGGGCTTTTGCCTTGCAGCTTCTTCGTGTCTGCGCTAGATCTGGATACGGCACTGCCCGCGTCACTTGCGGGAGCGTGGTCACGCGGCGAGTCTACGGGATAAAGATCGGCGAGCAACTCAGGCGAAAGTAGCTTGGTTATGCGCTCACGCCGCCATTCCATTTCGTACTGCGGATTCAGCAGCTGGCTCATGCCCACGCCAATCAGGACGGAATCAGCCGGCTTCCACGGACGCGGAGAATAGCTCAGCACGCGGAACTCAATCGGCAGATTATCGTGATGCTGTTCGATGTAAGCATTCACTCCGCGAGCGTAGGCTTTGAAGAACGCGCGATCGCGTTCCTGCATTTGGTCGGCCACGCGATCGGCGACGGAGCGCAAGCGGAGAGTCCGCTGCTGCTTGTCATAGTCCACCCATGAAGCGGCCTTGGGCGCGGTGCCGTTCAACCTTGATGCTGGCGTAGTGGGTGCGCCGGAAGCCGGAAAGACCTCGGCCATTTCACCCGCCATGGCGCGGCGTGTCACGTCCATTTGCCACAAGCGGTCTTGTGCCGTGACGTAGCCCTGGGCAAAGAAGAGGTCATCCAGACTGGCCGCCGTGAGATGCGGAACGCCGTGCGTGTCGCGAATGACCTGCACTGGCGCCTTCAGTCCGGCCAGCGCGATGGTTCCATCAAGCTGGGGCAGAGAAGCCGTTGCCGCACTGTGAAACCATACCATCGCGACTGCCGCGGCCAAGACCACCAGCAGAAGGACAACAAAAATTACTTTGAAGAACAAACGCCATCCGCTTCGGCGCGTGGCGGGAACTGCAACTGTGGAAGTGACCATGGGGTGCGATTGTAAGGGAACTGAGCCGGGAGCGACAATCCGGGACTGACAATCCAGGATCGACAATCTTAAAGAGTGTCCGCGGCCGTAGCCGCGAGAGGTTGAAAGAGAATCGGATCAACTCGGCAAATGCGGTGTCGCTGAGACGTCATTAACTCATGGCTGACGATTTCCATCACTTGTGGGTATAATGAAATGAATTTCAATTTCATTTTGGCCGGGTTGCTAGTTTCCGGGCGAGCTTACCCATGCTGCAGAAGAGAATTGACGATCACGCACCGCCAACGCGCGAATCCATGCGCGAGGCCCAGGACATCTTCTATAAGCACCTGAAACGCGTGGGCTTGAAACACACCGAGCAACGTAACGCCATCCTGGAAACGTTTCTGGAAACTCGCGACCACCTGTCCACGGACGAACTCTTTCGCCTGGTGCGCAAGAAAGACCCAAAGATCGGGTTTACTACCGTCTACCGCACGCTGAAACTGCTGGCCGAATGCGGGCTGGCCAGCATGGTCCCGTTTCCTGATGGGATGACGCGGTACGAGCACCAGTTCAACCGGCGCAGCCACCATCACATGGTGTGCACGGAATGCGGAGCGTCAGTTGAATTCTTCTCGCCGGAAGTTACCAAGATAGAAGAAGACATTGGCCGTAAATACCGTTTTGACGCCACACGCCACAACTTCCAGATCTACGGCGTCTGCGAAGACTGCCGTAAGAAACAGCGTCGCGCCTAGTGGAGTCCCAATCCGCGCTGGCTTCGCGGCGCACCCGTTTTTACTATTTCAGTTTGCCGTTACAATTTGCGCGTGGTCACTCTTCGTCCCTACCAACCCGCTGACTTTCTCCGCCTGGTGGAAATTGATCAAGCCTGCTTTATCGAAGGCATCGCTTATAGCGAAGAGGAGATGCGATATTTCCTGGACATGCCGTCTGCGACCACTCTAGTTGCGGAGCTCGAAGGGGCGATCCAGGGTTTCATCATCGCGGACCGTTTTCGTCCCCGGCGCGCGTCACGCTATATGGGACGAATCATTACCATTGACGTTGCGACGGATGTTCAAAGCACCGGCGTAGGAACGCTCCTACTGAACGGCGCTGAGTCCGAACTTAAAGACCGACTTTGTGATTACATCTGTCTGGAAGTGGCGGTCAATAACGAACGGGCTCTGCGCTTTTATAAGAAGCACGGGTACTCCGTTTTGAAGACGCTGCCGAACTATTATCTCGACTCGATCGACGGGTTGCTGATGGGAAAGAAGTTATAGAAGCAACGTAAGCCTGCCTTCTACACCAACCCATAGATAAGGTTTTTCTAATGTTAAAGAGATTTCTCTGTCCGTGATAAATGTCACAGCGAAACGGAGGAATGGGCGTATTATTTTCACCATCACGCCCAGCAGTGCCCACGGGTCAAGAATCGATGCCACATCGGGAATCTGAAGAGGCAAAGCGAGCTTCCGGCCTTCTTGAAGATCGTACTGAAGAGATCGCGGACCTTAGGTCTTTGCGGCAGTTGATAGAGATGTTGCCGCAGATTGCGTTTGTGGGTCCCGCCGATGGTTCAACGGCCTACTTCAACAAATATTGGTACGCCTATAGCGGTGTTAAACACCATGCGGAGGGAATCGACGCGTGGTTGTCCGTTATGCATCCGGAGGATTTGGACCGAGCGATGGCTGCGTGGCAAGCGGCCGGACTCAACCCACGGGAACACGTGGGCGAGTATCGCTTGCGGCGGGCCGCTGACGGCGAATATCGCTGGCACCAGGTCCACTCTGTGCCGGTCAAGTGCTCGCAAGGGCACGTAACGGCATGGCTCAGTACCATGCTGGACGTCCATCAACAGAAAATCGCTGAAGAAGAACTGCGTGCAAGCGAGGCGCAAATGCGCACCGTTCTGGAGTCCAGTCCGGATTGCATCAAGACTCTTTCTCCAGATGGCACGTACCTCGATATCAACCCCGCCGGCCTCGCCATGTTGGAAGCGGATTCCAAGAAGCAGGTTGTTGGCGAATCCATAGCACAACTACTGGATGAATCTGACCGGTTGCGTTTTCAAGACGCAATGAGGCACGTGGTGGCGGGGATTCCCCGCAAGTTCGATTGCACGCTCCAAGGCTTAAAGGGAACCCGCAAAGAATTGCAGTCGTCGCTGGCCCCGCTGCGCGATACAAGCGGGAATGTGACATCAGTCTTGTGCATCACACAGGATGTTACTCAGCAAAAAGCAGCCGAGCGGGCCCTGCGTGCCAACGAAGCCCGTTTTCGGGCCCTTACCGAACGCAGCTCGGATGCAGTGGTGGTGCTGGCCGCGGATTTGAAATCCCTTTACGCCTCGCCGGCCGCGGACAGAATGCTGGGCTATCTTCCTGGCGAGATCAAAAACGTCCTGGAAATCTGCCATCCTGAAGACCTTGAGAAGATGAAGGTAGCGGTGGCGGAGTGCGTGAGCAAGCCGGGCAATGTCGTGAAGAGCGTGATTCGCGTGCATCACAAGAACGGCACGTGGCGCACGGTGGAACGCACCCTGACCAACATGCTGCACGAGCCCAGTGTTGCCGGCATTGTCAGTAACTGTTGGGACATCACCGAGCGAGTTCAGGCGGAGCAAGCCTTGCACGCCAGTGAAGCGCGCTTCCGCGCACTCACTGAAAACAGTATGGATGCCCTTACGTTGCTGAACCGCGACCTGGAACTGATCTACTCTTCGCCTTCAGCCGAGCGCATGTTGGGATATGCTCCAGGCGAAGTAACACTGGCGACCAATGTCTGCCATCTGGACGACATGCCGCTCGTCATGCAGCTGGTTGGTGAATGTCTGGTCAACCCGGGCAAGCCGGTCCACGGCGTGATCCGTGCCCGTCGTAAGGACGGATCGATAGCCATTGTGGAAGGTTCGATTACCAACCTGCTGGAAGACCCCGCGGTACAGGGGATCGTCACCAATGTGCGGGACATTACAGAGAGAGTCCAAGCGCAGGAGGCGTTGGCCGCCAGCGAAGCGAAATTCCGAGCACTGATCGAAAACGGTTCTGACGCAATTTCGCTGCTTGATGCCAACCTGAACATTCTGTACCGGTCGTTGTCATCAGAGCGAATCCTTGGATTCGGCCCGGGTGAACTTACCCACGCTGCGGATATTTGCCATCCAGATGACCTGGGGCTGGTGAAAAAAAGAGTTCTTGAGTGTATGGAGTCGCCGGGCCGGACTGTTCACGGAACACTCCGTGCCCGCCACAAAGATGGATCTTGGCGCATCCTGCATGGGACCTTGACCAACATGCTGCACGATCCCAGCATCCGGGGCATCGTAAGCAACGCCCGGGACATCACGGAAACAGTCCGGGCTGAAGAAGCTTTGCAGGCCAGTGAGTCAAAATTCCGTGCGCTGATTGAAAACAGCCTGGACGTGGTGGCCTTATATGACGCGGATTGGAATGTGATCTACACCAGTACGCCCAAGAATCCTGTGCTGGGATATAGACGCGAGGAAGCACAAAAGCTCAAGCTGCGCGAGATTTGCCATCCCGATGACCGCGAATTGTTGCGTGAAACAGCCAAGAAGTGTTTTCGCAATCCGGGTTTGCCCGTCGCGGCGAACATGAGGTTCCTGCGGAATGATGGTGTCTGGCGCGTGCTGGCCGTCACCTTGGTCAACCGGCTGCAAGATCCCAATATTCGCGCTTTTGTCGGCAACTACAGTGACGTAACGGAGAAAACGCAGGCCGAAGCCGCGGTACGGACCAGTGAAGCCAAGTTCCGTGCTCTGATCGAAAACAGCTCTGACGCCATTGTGCTGTTGGATGCGGACATGCGTATCCAGTACAGTTCGCCGGCCACGGAACGCATTGTAGGTTTTCGTCCGGGAACTTTCACCGGAGCCAGCATGTTTGAGTTTTGCCACCCTGCCGATGTCGCGAAATTAAAAGAGAAACACCAGGAATGTCTGGCTCGGCCTGGAGTGGGAATACCGGGAGCGGTCCGCATCCGTCATCATAACGGCGGCTGGCGCATGCTGGAAGGCACGCTTACGAATCTGCTCAACGATCCAGACGTGCACGCGATCGTTAACAACTACCGGGACATTACGGAAAAAGTGCATGCCGAAGATGCGTTGCGGCTATCCGAGGAAAAATTCAAACGGGCGTTTGCGGTCAGCCCTGACGCCATCACGATTTCCCGCCTGTCGGACGCCGTGATACTTGACGTGAACGGCGCTTTTGAGCGGCTGAGTGGATACAACCGTGATGAAGCGGTAGGCCGAACGGGGTTCGAGCTGGGATTCTGGACGGATGCGGAAGTCCGAAATAACATCTTGCGGACGCTTCACGAAAAAGGGCGGGTTGAATCCACTGAGATATGGTCCCACGGTAAGGACGGGGTACTGAAGCCGGTCCAGTTCTCCGCGGAACTGATGGAGGTCAACGGCGTCACCTGCATTCTGGCAATCTCCCGCGATATTTCAGCGAGCCGAGAAGCTGAGGAAGCGCTCCGGCTATCCGAGGAAAAATTCAAGCGTGCGTTTGCCGCCGGTCCAGATGCGCTCAGCATCTCGCGTCTGGAAGATGGCTGCATGCTGGAAGTAAACGACGCGTTTGAACGGTTGAGCGGGTATACGCGAACCGAACTCATCGGCCATTCATCGTTGGAGATGGGAATATGGGACGATCCTGAAATGAGAAAAAAGATCGTCCAAAGTGTCCAGCAAAAACGCCACGTAGAACCGGTTGAGGTGCGCGCGCGGCGCAAGGACGGTGTGCTCCTTCCGATTCATTTGTCCATGGAGATGGTGGATTTCCATGGCGTCAATTGTCTGCTGGCGATTTCGCGTGATATTTCCGAGACCAAGAAAGCCGAAGAGGCGCTGCGTCTTTCAGAAGACAAATTCAAACGGGCGTTTGCGGCCAGTCCAGATGCGGTGTCGATTACGCGGTTTGCGGACGGAAAGTATCTGGAAGTCAACGAAGCTTTTGAAAGAATGAGTGGCTTTAGCCGTGACGAAGCGGTGGGCCACACGGCAGTTGAGTTGAGAGTCTGGCTCGATCATGCGGCGCGCCACCGGATGAAAGACGATCTTATGAAGCATGGCCGCGTCAAAGCCATGGACACCAAATTCCGCAGCAAAAGTGGGACCATTATTCCGGCGAACTTCTCGGCGGAAGTCCTGGAAATTGGCGGTGAAAAATGCGTGCTCTCCATTTCCCGCGACCTGCGTGACTTGAAACATGCTGAGCGGGAGTTGCGCCGGTCAGAAGTACAGTATCGCTCCATGGTGGAGCAGGCGCCGTATGGGATTTGCCGGACGCTGCCGGACGGCCAGATCCTCATGGTGAATTCTGCGCTGGTGAAGATCCTGGGATATGAGCGCGCGGAACAGGTGCTGGCGTTGAACATCGAAACGGACGTCTATGTTCAGGCCAGCGAACGCCAGCGCATTTCCGGCATTGCCATGGCTGGCAATCCCGCCGTATGGTCCGTGGCGTCGAGGTGGAAACGGAAAGATGGGACCATAATCAGTGTCCGCCTCAGCGGCAGAACGATTACTGGCGACAACGGTGGCGTCCAGCAATGTGAATTTTTTGTGGAAGACGTGAGCAAGCAGGAAGCCATGGAAGCCCAGTTGCGCACGTCACAAAAGCTGGAGGCCGTGGGCCAGCTGGCCGGCGGGATCGCGCACGACTTCAACAACCTTTTGATGATCATGGGCAGCCGCGCGGAGATGATACTGGAACACACCGACGAACCCAGCCGAGTATTGAAACAGGCGGAAGAAATCGTGCGCACCACGCGCCGCGCCGCGGTGCTGACCAGCCAATTGCTGGCGTTCAGCCGCAAGCAGATTCTTCAGCCCACGGTGGTGGACTTGAATGAAATTTTGAGCGAGATGGAAAAGGTATTGCCACGGCTGATCGGCGAAAACATTGAAACCCGGATCGTTACCACGCCCGGAATCAGTGACGTCAAGGTCGATCGCGGACAATTCGAGCAGGTCCTGATCAATCTGGCAATCAATGCCCGCGATGCCATGCCCAATGGAGGCGCGCTGGCGATTGCCACCAGCATGTCTGACTTGGCGCAAGACACGCCAGGGGCGTCGCCTCCGGTCAACAAGGGACGGTACGTGCTGCTGAGCGTGAAAGATAGCGGCGTGGGTATGGACGCAGACACGCAATCTCGTATATTCGAGCCGTTCTTTACCACCAAGGAACGCGGACGCGGTACGGGCCTGGGCCTGGCCATGGTCTATGGCATAGTGAAATAGAGCGGCGGCCACATCTCAGTGACCAGCGCTCCAGGTCAGGGAGCTGCATTTAACATCTACCTGCCGGCGGTGCCCAGTGAGAGAAAGCAGATCGCAGTGGAAGAACCGGCGGTGGACCCCAAAGGCACTGAAACTATTCTGCTGGTGGAAGACGAGGAAGACCTGCGCACGGTTTGCGCCGGATACCTCCGGTCCCAGGGCTATAAGGTTTTGGAAGCGTGCGATGGGACCGCGGGCTTGGCCATCTGCAATGCGCGCCGCGAACCGATTGATCTGATGGTTACGGACGTGATCATGCCACGCATGAACGGCACCGAGCTTTCTAAAATTGCCAAGGGGATTTATCCCACGCTAAGAACCATTTTCATTTCGGGTTACAGCGACACCGCACTTGATACCAAAACGATTCAGCCGAATGATGCCTATTTGCAAAAGCCTTTCAGCATGCGGAGTCTCGCCCGGGAAATCCGTGCTGCGCTGGACCGCACCCGCTGAACTTTCCAGCCCCGTCCAAAAATCGCGCAACCCAGCGTGCTAGAATCCAAGATTCTTATTGATCTGACCTCATGGCATCAGCGAAGGCGCGTGACGCGCTCCGAATCGCCATTGATAGTGGCGGAACTTTCACCGATTGCGTGTGGCTGCACGATGCCGGGACATCGCGCGGCTTGACCTTGCGCGTGCTGAAAGTATTTTCCACGCCCGCCGATCCTTCCCAGGCCATCGCGTCCGCCGTGCAGACGATTTCTGACGGCAATTTCCAGGTCACCGTTCTTCACGGCACCACTGTGGGGACGAACACGCTTCTGCAGCGCAAGGGAGCGCGGGTAGCGTTTGTAACGACCGCGGGATTTGAAGACTCGGTGGAGATTGGACGGCAGAACCGTCCGCGTCTGTACGATTTTTTCTTTGAGAAAGATCCGGCTCTCGCCGGCCCGGAGATGCGCTTTGGAGTTGACGAGCGTGTTTCCGCGGAAGGCAAAGTCCTGCGACACCCGGCCCGCGAAGCCCTCATGCAGTTGGCGGGAAAGATCAGGGCACAGAAAGCCCAGTCCATTGCTGTGTCATTGTTGTTCTCGTTTGCGAATCCGGAAAACGAGCGGTTGGTCGTGCGCGAGTTGAGCGGACTGGGATTGCCAATTTCCGTTTCGCATCAGATCTTGCCGGAGTTTCGCGAGTATGAACGCGCGAGCACCGTGCTGGTGAACGCTTATCTGCAACCGGTGATGCAGAACTATCTGGAAAGCCTGGAACAGCGGCTGTCTGATCCAAGCACGGCACGGAGCGAGTACGCGCCCCGCGGCGAAAAATCCGAGCGCAAGGAACCGGCACGAATTTTTGTGATGCAGTCCAGCGGCGGCATTACCGCGCTGGCTACGGCGGCAGCCCAGCCGGTGCGCACGGTGCTTTCCGGGCCAGCCGGCGGAGTAGTGGGTGCGTCGGCTGTCGCGCGGCTGAGCGGATTCGAACGCATCATTACATTTGATATGGGCGGAACGTCGACGGACGTAGCTTTGATCCACGGCAAACCGACGACGACGAACGAAGCTGACGTAGCCGGCGTTCCTGTCCGCGTGCCGGTGCTTGATATTCACACGGTCGGCGCAGGTGGCGGGTCCGTAGCGCGCTTTGATGCCGGTGGTGCGCTCCGCGTGGGACCGGAATCCGCAGGCGCTGATCCAGGCCCGATTTGTTACGGCAAAGGCGAACGCCCTACCGTGACGGACGCCAATTTGGTCCTGGGACGATTGCCCGCTGATCAATTTCTTGGCGGCGCCTTTCAACTCGATTTGCCGCGTACCCAGAAAATTGTTCAGGACTGGCTGAAGGCCAGTGGCAGTCAACTGTCGGTCGATGAATTTTCCGCCGGCGTGGTGCGCGTGGTGAACGCCAACATGGAAAAGGCCATCCGCGTAGTGTCTGTGGAACGGGGACACGATCCGCGGCAGTTTGCGCTGGTGGCTTTTGGCGGCGCCGGAGCCATGCATGCCTGCGAGCTTGCTGTATCTCTGCGTATTCCCAAAGTCATCGTTCCGGCATATCCGGGAGCGCTTTCGGCGCTGGGCATCCTTATAAGTGATGTGGTCAAAGACCAGTCACGCACAGTGTTGATCCGCGCGCAGAAGCTCCCAAAGGACGATCTGGACAAGATATTCGCGGAGTTACACAAAGAAGTTGAAGCCGAACTCAGCAAAGAAGACTGGAAGGGAAGCGCCGCGTTTGAACGCAGCGTGGACGTCCGCTATCGCGGACAAGGCTACGAAATCAACGTCCCGTATGGCGACGATATGCTGGCCAGTTTTCACTCGGAACACCAGCGCCGGTATGGCCACAGCAGTCCGGAGCATGAAGTTGAGCTGGTCACGGTGCGCCTGCGGGCGCGCGTGGCATCGCCGGAAAAACTGGAGAACATGAAAATTGAAACCGGCGCAGGGAAGCTACAGGCCAGCGTTGCTTCGGTTTGGTTCGCGGGGAAGCGGGTTAAGACGAAGGTCTGGCCGCGCGATCAGCTCAAAGCCGGACGCCGCTATCGCGGTCCGGCAATCATCACCGAGTACAGCGCAACCACGGTGGTCCCGCCAGAAATGGATTTCTACGCCGACAAAGCAGGGAATGTAATCATTGAATTAGGGGTGGCGGGCAAGAAATCCGTCCGCAAGTAAAAGTCCCCCGCAACTTTCCAGGACAAGCTGTGTTCCTGCTGACAGGCCGAAAAGGCCTGGCAATCTCCTGGTTGAAAGTGAAGTGGAAAGGCGGCCTTTTAGGTCGCCTTTTTTAGTTGCGATACAGGGCTATTCGAAACCTTGCCCTTTCAGAGCGGCCATCAGGTCGGTTTCTGTGGTGTCGCCAAATCCGGAGCTCTTGTACACAATTTTGCCGTCCTTGGAGATGATCACCAGCGTTGGCAAGCCTTCGGTATCGAAGGATCCGGCTACTACATTTTTTTCGTCCAGCAGCACCGTTCCGGCGGCAGGGTGCTTGGCAAGATAGCTGGCCACCACGTCTTTGTTTTCGCCGCGGTCAATGGCCAGCACCGCCAATCCTTTGTCCTTCCAGCGATCATTGGCCTTTTTGACGATGGGAGCAGTTTCGTGGCAAGGCACGCACCACGTCGTCCACACGTACAATAGTACAGTTTTCCCGCGAAGAGCCTTGATGTCCGTAATGGTCCCATCCAACGCGGGCAACGCCAGGCCCGGAGCGTCTTTGCCGATCACCTTGGCTGCGCGTTGCGAGCCTGGAGCAAAGATTTCTTCCACCTCGAGAGCGCTTTTCGGTGGGACAAAAGCGAAGACTGAATCCGCGATCGGCTGGTTCAGGCGGATAGTTTTGAAAACAATCGTTTTCGTCGAGCGCATCGTGACGCCCACGAAGTTGATTTCCGGATCCTTCCAGCTTTCCTGTAACACCCAGAAGCGCGTCTTATCCACCCAGACCTTGCGCCATACCGGCGAGAGTGGAGTCTTTCCATGGGGCTTGTTGGTGTCTGGCTTTGTGGTGAACTCCAGCAAAGCGCAATCCACCGGCTTACCCTCAAAGGTAAGCGTTTCGCTTCCGGCGATACGCACGTCATTGACGGTTTCAGCCAGTTTGGCGTAGCGGGTTACGTGATCTTCAGGTAAATACGAGGCAAGATCCTGGCTGGGCTTGCCGACTGGTGCTGCTGACTTACTAAATTGATGGTTCTGCACTAAGTATTCCCAGGTGGTGGTTCCGTCGGAGATCTGGGCCGCACCTCCAAAGGGATTCTTCAACTCCCAATGTCTTTTGTTCGGCTTGATTTCCGCCAGGATGATTGGATTTTCTGAAAGTTGCCGCGATTCGTCCTGATAATCATCGCTGATGGACGTGGCTTCCAGGTAGTAGCTGGTCAAGGTGCTGTAGGTTTGCGATACCTTGGCCACCAGTTGCAGGGCGTGCTGTTTCTGGTCTTTGTGGTCCTGGGCAACGGACGTGGAAACCAACAATCCCATCATTACGGCAATCGACAACGTCAATTGTTTCATTGGGCTCCTTGCTTAAGCTTCTCCCAGTTGAACGTCAAAGGCCGGAATATTCCTCGGCAGCCGCGGCACAGAAGTATAGACGAAGGCGGACCCTCGATGGTAACGAGCCGAAGGTGCCAGTCGCGGAATACGAAACGATCAAACATGGTTCCCACCCTAGCCTCCGTCCGTTGAAAGCTGTATTGTTTATGCCATGAAGGTTGCCATTCAAGGTGAGCGCGGAGCATTCAGCCATCAGGCGGCACTCAAGTTGTTGCCCAAAGCGACGGTGCTTGCGTGTAGCCGGTCGATTGAAGTTTTTGACGCGCTCGATTCAGGTCGCGCGGGCGCCGCGGTGATCCCCGTCGAAAATACGTTAGCCGGGCCGGTCGGCGAACATCTTGATCTTATGTTGGAACGCGATGTGTTCATCCATGGTGAGGTGCGTTTGCGCATCGAACACAACCTGATCGCCGCGCCGGGCGTAAAGCTGAAAGACATCAAGCAGGTGCTGTCGCATCCCGTGGCGCTTGATCAATGCCGGAACTTTTTTCGCAGCCACAAGAACCTCAGCCCGATTCCATTTTATGACACAGCGGGCGCCGTGAAACACGTGATGGCCCAGGAGCTATCGGACGTGGCTGGGATCGCCAGCGTCCAGGCCGCCAAGGAGTACGGCGGTAACATCCTAATGAAGGGGTTGGAAGACAATAAGCAAAACGTTACCCGCTTTTTCCTCATCCTAAAGAAGAGGAAGATCGCTGCCGATGCCAATAAGACGTCCCTCGTTTTTTCCCTCAAGAATGTGGCAGGTGCTTTGTTCAAGGCTTTGAGCGTTTTTGCCCTGCGCGATCTGGACTTGAGCAAGATTGAGTCGCGTCCAGTGCGCGGAAGGCCCTGGGAATACTGCTTTTTTGTAGACGTGCTTCGCGGTGACGACCAGGCCATGCTTTTGGCGTTGCGCCATCTGGAAGAGCTGGCCGGTTTCGTAAAAGTTTTGGGTGTCTATAAGCAGGCCGCCGAGTAGGGTCAGCAAGCAGGGGACGGCCGCATACTACCTAGTCGTAACTTGCGGCAAGGCAATGAGTTGGTTAGAATCCGGCCTCGATTATCATCAATATCTTGTTCAGGATGCACCTTTTAGGCGCTGTTTGCCATCAAATGTGAGTCTGTTATTATCAAGGATCGAATATGGCATCTGATATCCGCGACGAAGTTGTCCCAATAGCGACCTCCGCAGGGGGCGTACAGCCCACGGAAGAGCAGAAAAACAGCATACCCGTCCTGCCGGTGCGCGACACCGTGCTGTTTCCACACGCAGTCCTGCCGTTAACGGTTGGGCGTGAAAGCTCCATCCAGCTGATCAATTCACTGGGTGAAGAAAAGACGATTCTGGTGGTGGCCCAGCGCGAAGCCCGCGTTGACAGCCCCGCGCCTAACGACCTCTACGAAATTGGCACGCTGGCCACGGTCCATAAAGTGGTCAAGATGCCGAACCAGAGCCTTTTTGTGTTTACAGAAGGCCTGCGCCGCGCCAAGCTGGGCGAGTTTACCCAGAACCAGCCGTTCATGCGCGCGGATCTCGACTTGCTTGATGATTCCGAGCCGGAAGAGTCTCCTGAAATTGAAGCGCTGCAGCGCAACGTGCTGACTTTGTTCCAGCAGATTGTGGCTGGATCGCCCACACTCTCTGACGAACTGCAGACCGTAGCCATCAACATTGAAGAGCCGGGCCGTCTGGTTGACTTCATCGCCTCGTCCTTGCCGTTCCTGTCCACGAAAGACAAGCAGGAAATCCTGGAAACGGCGGAAGTCAGCAAGCGTTTGCAGGCCATCAACCATCATCTGGCGAAGGAACTGGAAGTCCAGCAACTGCGCAACAAGATCCAGACGGAAGTCCAGGACCAGGTGCAGCAGTCGCAACGCGAGTACTACCTCCGCGAGCAGATGAAGGCCATCCAGAAAGAACTGGGTGAGCAGGATGAAGCCGCACGCGACGTTGACGAACTGAAGCAAAAGATTGAAGCCTCTGGCATGCCGGAAGACGTAAAGAAAGAAGCGCTCAAGGAACTCACCCGCCTGGGACGCATGTCCCCGATGGCGGCGGACTATTCCGTGACGCGCAACTACATTGAATGGCTGGCCGTGCTGCCCTGGGCAAAATCCAGTGGCGTGCAAGTGGACATCAGCAAAGCGCACGAAGTGCTGGACGCTGACCACTACGACTTGCAGAAAGTGAAAGACCGTATTCTGGATTACCTTTCCGTGCGCCGGCTCAAGCCGAGCATGAAAGGACCGATCCTGTGTTTCGTCGGGCCTCCGGGCGTCGGCAAAACCTCGCTGGGCCGCTCGATTGCCCGTGCGCTGGATCGCAAGTTCGTTCGCTTGTCATTGGGCGGCGTACACGATGAAGCGGAAATCCGCGGACACCGCCGGACCTACATCGGCGCGTTGCCGGGACAGATCATCCAGGGAATTCGCCGGGCGGAAACCAACGATCCGGTCTTTGTGCTGGACGAAGTAGATAAACTCGGGCGCGACTTCCGCGGTGATCCTTCATCGGCGCTGCTGGAAACTCTTGATCCCGAACAGAACGCCACGTTCCGCGACAACTATCTGGACGTGCCGTTTGATCTATCGAAAGTCCTGTTCATCTGCACGGCGAACATGCTGGATACCATCCCAGAGCCACTGCGCGACCGCATGGAGATTATTGAACTCCAGGGCTATACCGAAGACGATAAGTACCACATCGCCGAACGTTATCTGGTGCCGAAGCAGATTGAAGAAAACGGCTTGACCAAAGACCAGATTGAGATTCCGGAAGATGCCGTACGCTTTGTGATCCGCCATTACACTCGGGAAGCCGGCGTACGCAATTTGGAACGCAACCTGGGTACGCTGTGCCGCAAGCAGGCCCGGCGCATCGCGGAAAAGAATGCGGAAAAGCTGGTGGTGACTCCGCAAACAGTCCAGGAATTTCTGGGCGGGATCAAAATCCGCATCGACACGGAAATCGCCGAACGCACCAAGCGTCCTGGCGTGGCCGTGGGCTTGGCGTGGACGCCGTCTGGTGGCGACATCCTGTTCATTGAAGCCAACAAGATGAAAGGCAAAGGCGGTTTTACCATGACCGGACAGATCGGCCAGGTGATGCAGGAATCCATGCAAGCCGCGCTGACCTGGGTGCGTTCGAACGCCGAGCGTTTGCACATCTCAGATGACTTCTTTAAGGACCATGACCTTCACATCCACGTGCCGGCGGGAGCCATCCCGAAAGACGGCCCATCGGCAGGCGTGACCATGGCCACGGCCTTGGTTTCACTGCTGAGCGGTTCTCCAGTGCGTCCGTTGACGGGCATGACCGGTGAGATCACTCTCAGCGGCAACGTGCTGCCCATCGGCGGCGTGAAAGAGAAGTTCCTCGCAGCCAAGCGGGCAGGCGTGAAAGACATCATCTTCCCCGCGGACAATCGCATGAACGTGGAAGAAGACCTGACACCGGAACAACTGGAAGGCGTGAACATACACTACGCCAGCTTTATTGACGATGTGCTGGCCATCGCTTTGCCTACGTCCAAGCATGAAGAACGCCAGGACGCCGAAACCAGGGAACGGGTGCTGACCAACGTAAGCTAAATTGTCTGAAGTTTTTGAGAACTTTTGAGAACTAAGAAAGGGCGCGATTAGTTCGCGCCCTTTTTCTTTGCACAAATAAGTTCCCACAACGCGGTACGAAAAGTTCCGGCGGCTCTAAGCTTATTCGCAATAGACATCTCAGGCGAAATATTTATGTTGAATCTAGCTTGTTTTCAATTACCTACCTATTAAGAAATAGTGTAGCTACTATTTGTTATTGACTATCAAGATGCTTAGATAGTAGAAAGTGCCTACAACTATAGATTGAGTAGTCAAGGAAGAAGCTATAAATGGTCGATGCCTCTCACTGCTTGTATTTGTCTTAGCTCTTTTTGGCGGAGTCGGCCATGCCGCCGATCAAGTATCCTTCAGCAGCACCGGAGTCTTTTGTGACACCCTGATCGGTGCCACTGCCGGGCAGTCTCAGGCAGGTACGCAGGCTCTCTTCTTTAGCGACACCCATTTCGGGTCCCATTTTCCCTTCGATGCCACGGTTAGAGTTTTGGGCGCAAATGTTACGATCACTCCGTTCGCGACAGCGTTTCAAATTCCGGCCGATCAATGCCAACGATTCATTGAAGACACATTCTTGCCGGACAAAAATTGGGACAAACTTGGCGCTTGACGATGTGAATCTTCGACGGAAATATGGGGTGTTTACCGCGAACGACGTGCCGCTGTGTCGAGTGACATCAGTGCCGAACCCACCTGTAGGCAGAAATATCGCGTTGGATGCATTGGTTTCGATGGAAAATATGTTGTATGCCAATGACGCCTGCATCACTGGAACTTGTTCAGGTTACGCCGTTGTCAATGCGAAGTCATTTGTCCGTTTTACCGAGACTTTTCAAGACATACACCCGCC
>JANXPR010000149.1 GCA_025357215.1 Acidobacteriaceae bacterium
GCCAGGAAAGCTGCTAACGAAAAAAAATCTCCGCAGTTCTATGTGGCCTCGCGTGCGCACCATGCGGACGTCGGCGGTATGTACGCCGGATCGATGGGCATCTGCCGCGAAATCTACCAGGAGGGTCTGCGTATTCCTCCCGTCAAGTTGATCGTCGGCGGTAAATTGCAAAACGATATTTTCCGTTTACTGCTAAACAACGTCCGCACTCCGCAGGAGCGTGAAGGCGACTTGAACGCGCAAATCGCGTCGTGCCACACGGGAGCTGTGCGCTTGCGGGAAATTGCCCAGCGTTACGGATTGCCGCGCGTCCAACTCGTGATGGACGAGTTGCAGGACTACTCGGAAAAGCTCATGCGGGCGTTCCTCAGCAAGGTTCCCGACGGCTGCTATGAAGCGGAAGACTTTCTCGATGACGACGGTGCCGGGTCCGATCCTGTGCGTATCGCCGTGGCTCTCACGTTTGCTCCCGCGCCGGCCGGTAAGCCGCTGGTCACCGTGGATTTCACCGGCTCAGCGCCGCAAGTGGCCGGCAGCATCAATGCCGTGGACGCCATTGCCTTCTCAGCTTGCTTTTATGTTTTCCGTTGTCTGCTGCAAGAAGATGTTCCAGCGGCTGCGGGCTTGATGCGTCCTGTGCGTATGATCGCCCCAGAAGGCACAGTGGTGAACTCGCGGCCTCCTGCGGCGGTGGCTGGCGGCAACGTGGAAACCTCGCAGCGCATTGTTGACGTTCTCTTGCGCGCGCTGGCCCAGGCCATGCCGGACCGTGTGCCTGCTGGATCGTCGGGCACCATGAACAATCTCACCATCGGCGGTAAAGACGAACGCACGGGCGAACCTTTTGCTTATTACGAAACTATCGCCGGAGGCATGGGTGCGCGTCCCGATCGCGCCGGCGTAAGCGGTGTGCACACCCACATGACCAATTCTCTGAACACGCCGGCGGAAGCCATGGAGTACGCCTATCCGTTGCGCGTTACGCGTTACTCGCTTCTCCCGTTGAGCGGCGGCGCAGGAAAATTCCGCGGTGGTGATGGCATTGTCCGCGAGGTAGAGTTGCTCAGTGACGCGGAAGTGACTCTGCTTGCCGATCGCCGCACTCGCGGCCCATACGGCCTTGCCGGTGGCGCGGACGGCGCTCCTGGGCTTACCGAAGTAGTCCATCTCGATGGCCGGGTTGAGACCCTGCCCGGAAAAGTGAGCGTACGCCTGAAGAAAGGCGAACGTATTCGAATTGAATCCCCCGGTGGCGGCGGATGGGGACCAGCGTAAGCTGATCCTCGCCCGGGTATCAGCGTCGAGCGATTCGCTTGCGAATCGCGTGCTTTAGCGCAGAGAGCTTCATTTACTTAAGAACCGTCGTCTTCGCGTGCGCGAAGCGAACTAGATGTTCATCGCACAGCGATCAACCTGACATCAGATGAGCTTATTCTCATGAAGCTAACCACTAAGGTGACTTTAGTTTCATTGAAATTCGCCCTATAGGTCTTGTAGAGTGGCAGGTTGTCCCCCGGCTAGGAAGGTTCTTGCCCGATGAGCGCCCAGAGAATACTGGTTATCGAAGAAAGTACTGTCGCTGCGGCGCTGACCACCGCCTTGACGGAAGCAGGGCATAGCGTTACGGCGGTAGCGTCCGCCGCAAAAGGCGTTGAAGCTCTGGCATCCACGCCTGAGTACGATCTGCTCATCGCTGGCCTATCCATGACCCAGGCTGACGGCGTCCATCTTCTGGACCGATGCAAGCAAGAACATCCTGACATTCCGGTGATCGTTTTGGCTGCGGCCAAGGACGCGCCGCAGGCGCTTACCGCCGTTCGTGAAGGCGCGTATGACTTTCTGGTGAAACCGCTGGATCATGATCCGCTGATTTTGGCGGTTTCGCGGGCGTTGGAACATCGCCGGCTCAAGCGCGAAAACCAAGCCTATCGCGTATCGGCTGCGCAATCGTCCGGAGCACAAGATCCCGAGCATCTTCGCCAGGTGATGACCAATCTGCAGCAATCTTACGATCTCACATTAGAGATTGCCGCTGACCTGCAAAATCTAAAAGACGCGGAAAGTGTGGCCCACGCTAAACGCGTAACCGCATTTACTATCGCCTTGTCGCGGGCCCTGGGTCTTTCGTCGGAAGACATCCGCGTGGTGGCGCGCGGCGCCATGTTGCACGACATCGGCATGATCGCCGTGCCGGACGCCATCATTCAAAAGCCCAGCCCGCTTACCGCCACGGAAATGCGCATCCTGCGCGAACACTCTTTCCAAGGCTACCAGGTATTGAAGAAAATTCCGTTTCTGTCAGAGGCCGCCGAGGTGGTTTACGCTCACGAAGAGCGTTATGACGGAACTGGCTTCCCGCGCGGACTGAAAGGCCAGGCCATCCCCATGGGTGCGCGCATTTTTTGCGTGGCGCATGCATTGGACGCGATTCTTACGGACCGTCCTTATCGCCAGGCGAAGTCTCTTCCGGAAGCACGCGTGGAAATTGCCCAACTTGCGGGCAAGCAATTTGATCCCGCCGTGGTGCGCGTCTTCCTGGACATGCCGGATCGCGTCTGGGCCAATCTGCGTTCAGAGATTGAAAAGCAGGCGCAAGGCCTGCCTATCCCTTAACCCAGTTGTCTTCCGCCCGGACTTCCTATCCGCGGAGACGGAATCGAACAGAAAAAAGAAAGGCCGAAGTGAAGCCTCACCTCGGCCTTTTGCTATTTGAAAAGCTTTTCTTTACGGAGCCGGAGTCGGCGTAGGCTTGGCTGCCACAACTTCTCCGCCGTTGCTGTTGGTGTTGCTGGCCGGATGCAACCGTACCAGGTTCGGGAAAACTGGCGTAACTTCAAAAGACATCTTGTCACGCGGAGAAACCAGCGGGACGGATTTGCCTTTCTGCATTTCCACGTGATCGTCCCACGGGTCCAGCTTGATGCGGCTGCCCAGCGGCAGCGCCGGGATCTGCGCGGTGTTTCTGGTTTCCAGTTCCGGCGCAACTTTCATGGCCGTCAAATGGATCAGGTTGCTGCGGGTCATGCGGCTGCCATAGTGCGGACTCACCAGCCAGGTAACGTCTTTTCTGCGGAGATCGG
>JANXPR010000150.1 GCA_025357215.1 Acidobacteriaceae bacterium
AAAAACGCGAGTCTTGGTTTTATGCAACAGCAACAAAAACATTTTCCGCGAGAGCGAAATGGCGCTTCTTTAAAACCTGTAGCGTCGATGCCCTCGTTTGCCCTTGACACCGTCGTCGTTGTTATAGACAGGATGACAGGGCTAGAGGAGTATCGAGCGCACCGCAGCGCTTTGTCGGATGCCTTCACTGATCGCCAAAATTGCCCCCGCTCGAGCCCGCATGTTACTTTTTATGACTTAACCACCATGCTCCGTTCATATCAGGGAATATCACCCCGCATACACGAGACTTGTTACATCGACCAGTCGGCGCAGATCATCGGCGATGTGGAGATCGGCGAAAACTCCAGCGTCTGGATGAACGCCGTCATCCGCGGAGACGTGTTTGCCATCCGCATTGGCACCCATTGCAGCGTGCAGGATTGCAGCGTGCTCCACGGCATGCGCTATAAGTACGGCGTGATCATGGGCGACTTCGTCACCGTGGGTCACTCCGTCACTTTGCACGGCTGTACCATCGGCGACCGGTGCCTAATCGGCATGGGCTCGGTGATTCTGAACAACGCAAAGATTGGCGAAGGTTCGATCATCGCCGCGGGAACGGTGATCCCGGAAAACACCGTGGTGGAACCTTACTCTCTGTGGATGGGCGTACCGGGCGCGTTCAAGAAGAAAATTGACGACGAAAAAACGCAGCAGATGATCCTGATGTACGCGAACAATTACTACGATTACACGCAGATCTATCGCAAGGAGTACCCGCGCAAGTAATGTCTAACCTCATCAAAGCCGTGCGCGGTACCCGCGACATTCTTCCTCCGGACACTGCCCTTTGGCAGCACGTGGAAAAAGCCTGCCGCGACATTTTTCATCTCTACAACTTTCACGAAATCCGCACGCCCGTATTTGAAGATACCCAGTTGTTTGCGCGCGGAGTGGGCGAAGAGACGGACATCGTTTCCAAAGAGATGTTCACGTGGGAGGACCGTCCGCGAGCGCAGAGCGAGAAAGCGCAGTCGCTCACGTTGCGTCCGGAGAACACAGCCGGCGTGGTGCGCGCCTACATCGAACACAAGATGGGCGACACCGGCAAGTTGCAAAAACTGTATTACATTGGCCCGCAGTTCCGGCGCGAGCGTCCGCAGAAAGGGCGCTACCGCCAGTTTTACCAGATTGGCGCGGAAGTACTAGGCCCGGTGGCCGCGGGCAGCGAATCGCCGGCTCGCGACGCGGAAATCATCGCCATGCTGGCGCACTTGCTGCGGGAAGTCGGGATCAAGGAGTGGACGCTGCACGTGAACTCCGTGGGCAACGCCGACGATCGCGCACGCTACAATCAGGCCCTACGTGAAGCCCTGGCTCCGGTGAAAGACAAAATGTGCGGCGATTGCCAGCGCCGCGCGGAAACCAATCCGCTACGCGTGCTGGACTGCAAACATCCGGAAGACCAACAGTATATTGATGACCTGCCCAAGATTTCCGCCTACCTTGGAGACGAGAGCCGCGAACACTTCAACGAAGTAAAAAAGATCCTGAACCACGTGGGTATTCAGTATCACGTAAACGAGCGCATGGTCCGCGGCCTGGACTACTACACGCGCACGACATTTGAATTCACGCACGGTGGACTCGGTGCGCAGAGCGCACTGCTTGGCGGCGGACGCTACGACGGACTTTCAGAAATGCTCGGCGGGCCAAAAGCGCCGGGTATTGGATTCGCCCTGGGACTTGACCGCTTTGTGCTGGCCCTTCAGGCAGAAGAGACAGTGGCCGCTGCCAACTTGAATCCCGCTGTTTTCGTGGCTCCGTTGGGGCCAGGCATGAACGCCGAAGCAGCCGTCATCGCCCGCGACTTGCGCAAGCACGCGATTGCCGCCGAACTCGGGGACGATGGGTTCCGCGTAAAGAAATCTTTCGAGGCCGCGGAACGCGCAGGAGCAAAATTCATTTTGTTCGTCGGCGAAAATGAAGTTGCTTCCGGACAATTCGCGATCAAGAACCTGGGCAGCGGCGAACAAGTGAACGTAGCACGGGCGGAAATCGTGAACTGGCTTAAATCGTAGTCCTGAGTTTGCGCTGGTCACTCTGTGATGATCGTCCGGCCCGCTTCAAGGAAACTTGTCGCGCAGGTTTTGCCGACGAGTTTCCCAATGAACTCCAAAGATAGATAGCCGCATAGGCGCGCCACGGACGCCACTTTTCCGATCGTTCTTCGAGTTGCTTCGGCGATTTCAATCCGGCGGCGTGCAACAAGCCGAGATCGCTGGAAGGAAACGCATCCGGATCGCGTAACCCGCGCATGGCGACGTACTCGGCCGTCCACGGACCGATGCCCGGCAGTTCGCAAAGCTGACGGCGGAATTGGTCGCCATCCGTCGCGCTGCTGAAGGTTATTTCCTTTTTACTGACGGCCCGAGCCAGAGCTCGAATGCTTTCGGCCCGTGCTTGTGGCAGTCCGATAGAAGCAATGTTGGCGTCGGCTATCACTTCTGGCGTGGGAAAAATGTGCGATAGCACGGGAAAGCCGTGCGTTAGTCCGGCATGGTCGGAACCCGCCGCATTGCCCTTACTTCGAGAGGAAAGCGGTTTGCCAAACTTCTCCACCAGTCTTCCGGTCAGCGTGGTGGCCCCTTTTACCGTTACTTGCTGGCCTAGAATCGCGCGCACCGCGAGTTCAAATCCATTCCAGCATCCGGGCGGACGCAGGCCGGGAGCCTTAAGCAGCAACGGGCGCAGCAACGGATCATTCTTGAGAGCGCCGGCAATGTCCCGCCAATCGGCGTCCAGATCAAACATGAATCGCATGCGCTCCACAATGGCAAACAGCCAGCGTGGTTCCGAAAAATTGATGCGCACATTCAGCGCTTTGCCATCGGGATGGAGCGAGACTTCACACGTCCCGTTGTGGCCGTGCATGTGGATCGTCCGCCGGTAGCAGCTTTCGTCAACTACTTCAACGCCAGGTGTCGCCCGCGGCAAGAGAAAAACCAACATGCCACGCCAGTCGAGTGGCGCACGAAATGGCAGCCGGAAATTGTATTCATGGTCCGCGTGATCCGATGCGGAACGCGCCAGCGCACGAATTTCCCGAGGCGTGCGGTGATATGTTTTGCGCAGCGTGGCATTAAAGCGGCGGACGCTGCCGTAACCGGCGGCCAGCGCAATCTCACTCATCGGCAGCCGGGTTTCATCAATTAACTTCTTGGCAAAGTGCAAACGGCGCGTCTGTTCCACAGCCAGCGGTGTGGCGCCCAGATGACGAAGAAATAACCGGCGCAGATGTCGCGATCCCAGGCCGAGTTTTTCCGCGAGCTTTTCCACGCCACCCGTTTCCAGACCGCTTTCGCTAATCAGCCTAAGGGCGCGCGAAACTGAATTGGAAGTCCCTTGCCATGCGGCTGTCCCCGGAGCGCATTCCGGACGGCACCGCAGACACGGACGAAACCCGGCTTCTGCCGCAGCCGCCGCCGTGGCAAAGTAACGCACATTCTTTTCCCGGCATGTGGGCGCCGGACAAATGGGCCGGCAATAGACGCGGCTGGTTCGGACGGCGATGAAGAAACGACCGTCAAACCGTGCGTCGCGCGAGAGCCGCGCCCGCGACCAGATTTTGCCTTTGAGTTCCATGTCGCTGGCACGAGCGTACAGGAGCCGGAGGGCAAAAAGTAGTCATTTTCGGACATGACTCACTCGATGGACATGTGTCCGAAAACGGCCAGCTTATGTCCGCGACTTCAACTGTCGTTCGGCAACGACGTGAATTTCCCGCTCGGCTAAAGGATGCTTGGGCTCTTACTTCTTCTTTTTCGCCGGCTTGTCCGGGAGCGAGGCCACAGCTTCCACTTCGATCAGGTAATCATCCTGCGCCAGCGCAACCACACCGATGAGCGTGCTGGCAGGAGGATTGTCCTTGTTCACGTACATGCCGCGGACATCGCGCAGGGCGCCCAGGTTTTCCTGTTTGAAATCCTTGATGTACCAGTTGATCTTCACCACGTCATTGAAAGAGGCGCCAGCCGACGCCAGCGCGGCTTTCAGGTTTTCAAACACCTGCACGGTCTGGGCCTTGAGGTCGCCCTTGCCGACGAGGTTACCTTGTTTGTCACGCGCAACTTGTCCGGCGATGAAGACCAGTTTGCCCGGACCGGTCACGACGACGTGTGTGTATCCCACGCCGGGAGCGATTCCTTCAGGTTTGAGGAATTGCGTTTGTGCTGAGAGGTGAAGGCATCCGAAGAACAGCAAGGCAGAGAAGAAAAAGCTTTTCATGGGTGAGAATTATAGACGTGTGAAACTTGGTGACTATGGTTTTTGCCGCCGCACAATACTCCGAACTAAATTGCCTTTATAATCAAACTCTTAGCCTGTTGTCGGCTATTTCCCCCAGACAGGAAGGTACATTTCTTTGTCGCTCGATTTTTTAGGTGAACTTCGTCGCACGCACATGTGCGGAGAGCTGCGCGCGGAACACGCGGGGCAGCAGGTGATTTTGATGGGCTGGGTCAACCGGCGACGCGATCTGGGCAACGTTATCTTTATTGACGTCCGTGACCGCAGCGGGCTCACCCAGTTGGTCTTTGATAAGAGCGACAACGCCGCGCTGCATGAAAAAGCCAGTAATTTGCGCAACGAGTATGTGATTGCCGCCATCGGCAAAGTGCGCAAGCGCGACGACAAGACGATCAACAGGAACATCCCAACAGGCGAGATTGAAGTGGTGGTGACCGAGCTGAAGCTGCTGAACGAATCCAAGCAGCCGCCGTTCCTGCCGGGCGACCCAGTGCTGGCCAATGAGGAAATGCGGCTCAAGTACCGCTATCTGGACCTGCGGCGCGAACCGATGCAGTACAACATTGAGCTGCGCCACAAAGTAGCGCTGGCCATCCGCGAGAACCTGGCAGCGAAGGGCTTCTTTGAGATTGAAACGCCATTCATGACGCGCTCCACTCCGGAAGGCGCACGCGACTACCTCGTCCCCAGCCGCGTGTATCCGGGAGAGTTTTACGCATTGCCGCAGTCGCCGCAATTGTTCAAGCAGATCCTAATGATCTCCGGGTTCGACAAGTATTTTCAAATCGTGCGCTGCTTCCGCGACGAAGACTTGCGCGCGGACCGCCAGCCGGAATTCACGCAGATCGACTTGGAAATGACGTTCCCGCAGATGGACCGGGTGTTTGAAGTAGTCGAAGGATTTCTACAGGCTTGCTTCAAGGTTGCTGGATTTGAAATCAAGCCGCCGTTCCAGCGGATGAGCTATGACGACTCGATCCGCAATTACGGCATCGATAAACCCGACCTGCGTCTGCCGAAGCTGACGGACGTCCGCACGGCGTTCACCGCCGAACAGTTGCAGACCGTTCAATTGAACCCTGAGCTGCCGGTGGTGGCGATTCGCATCCCTAAGATCGATGAACTTTCGCGCAAAGAACGTGACGATAACCGTCCTTTGTTTGGCGAACGCAAAGAAGCACGCTTGGTTGACGACATTAAGCGGCTGGAGAAGTCTTTCCCTGAAGCCGTGGTCAAGCTACGCGAGATGGCTGGCGCTGAAGCCGAAGACTTGCTGGTGTTGGTGGGCGGACCTTTGCAGACCGAAAAAATCGGTCTGCGCGCAGACTACGGCGTGTTCATGGCCGCAGGCGCGTTCCGCGTGGAGCTGGCGCGCAAATACGCTGACCGCCACATGGCTTTCCGACAAGGTGGATTCCACTTTACCTGGGTAACGGACTTCCCCATGTTCGAATATGACGAAACGGAAAAGCGCTGGAACCCGGCGCACCATCCGTTTACGTCACCGCATGAGCGCGACATGGACAAACTGGAGTCCGATCCCGGCGCGGTGCGTGCGCTGGCCTATGACATTGTGCTGAACGGCACGGAACTGGGTTCGGGCTCAATCCGCATTCATCGCCCGGACATTCAGAAACAAATCTTCCGCGCCTTGGGCATGACGGACGAAGAAGCCAAAGCGCGTTTCGGATTCTTTCTGGAAGCGCTGGAGTACGGCACGCCTCCGCACGGCGGCATCGCCCTGGGCCTGGACCGCATCGTGATGATCCTGGCCGGAGCCGAAAGCCTGCGTGAAGTGATTCCCTTCCCCAAGACGGCCAAGGCCGTGGACCTGATGGTGGACGCGCCTACTCCGGTGAGCGAAGCCCAGTTGAAGGATTTGGGGATCAAAGTCAGGTAACCCTCTCACCACTGAGGACACAGAGGAACGCAGAGAAGAGGTAAGAATCAGATGTTCCTCTGAGATTCTCTGTGGCCTCTGTGGTTAAGCTGCTGGGTTCTGCCGTGCCCGTCTTGCGATGCTTCTGGAACCACCCCACAGCACCAGCGCCAGCGCGAAAGCCAATACTGGAATGCTGAACATGGCCTGTTGTAGTCCGATGGCGCGGAATGTTTCCGACACAGCAGAAGACCCGGCGGCCGCGGCCGCGCGGCGGGCCATGAAGTCACTGAGCTTGCCGGTAATCACCGGACCGAATGAAGCTCCGCCGAGGTACATGACAAGAAAATAAATTGCCATGGCGGTGCCGCGCACCGCGGGCGCGACAAAATCCTGAATCGACGCGTAAACCAAGCCGTAATACATGTTGAGCAGCCCGTACGCGAGGGTGAGAAAGATCACCGCCAGGTAGAGCGATCCCCAACCCTGGCTCACGCCGAGGAACGCGGCCGGAGAAGCGATCAACGCCGCCAGCGCCGCAATCAACATACGGCCGTCAGGACGGCGGCGCACGATGCGGTCTCCCCAGTAGCCGCCGAGCGTTCCACCCAGCACTCCGCCGACGAGATAAATGATGCCGGTAGCAATGTTGGCCGGACCAACTTTCAAATGGTGAATGCGTCCCATGAATGCGGGAAGAAATGTCCCCAGGGCATACAGGTTGAAGTTGACCAGCGCGCCAGAAGCGATGATCCACCAGAATGCCGGGATGCGCAGCACAGACCAGACAGAAGCCTGTTCCGCATGCGGACGCGTTTCCGCGGCGCCGCGCGCCGGCTCGCGCAACATGAGCACCACGGGAACCAGCAGCAGGGCAGGAATGGCCGCAGCGATCATGGCGCGTCGCCAGCCAAAGGCCTGGGCAATCGGTCCGCTGAAAAAGAAACTCAGCGCTCCGCCCACGGGCACTCCAAGCATGAACAGGGCCAGCGGACGGGAACGCTTCTCTGGAGGATACAAATCGCCAATCCAACTCGTGGCGATGGGTGCGCATGCCGACTCGCCCACGGCCAACCCCAGACGCGAAACCAGGAGCATTGAATACGTCATGGCCCAGGCGGCCATTGCGGTGAGCGATCCCCACACAACAATGCCAGCGGAGAGCAACTTCTTTCTGCTCACGCGGTCGGCCAGACGTCCCAGGGGCAAACCCACCACGGCATAAAGGACGGTGAAAATGGTGGCAATCCAGCCGATCTGCGAATCGCTCAGCCCAAATTCCTTGCGTAGAGGTTCCGCCAGCGCGCCACCCACGTGGCGATCATAGAAATTCATGATGTTCACGAGAATGAGCACGACCAGCGATTTGATCGCGATGCCGGATGTGGAAGGAGGCGCCGCCGCTTTGGTGGCCATGGGCGAAAATACTATCAGACGGAATGCGTTTACCGGCAGTTTGCCCGTAGTGTCGTAGCGGCTAGTCCGCAAAGAAAACCTTTGCTGACCCACTCCCGGCGGGGCCGGTGGGCTCTGTTTTATGAAACGTTTTGCAGTCTATCGTCACTAGATACCATGCGGCTCTGGCTCTTGGTCATAAGAATGGCCGGCAGCGGGGACCGGAACGAGGTGAGCCATGTTTGACGGCTTGTATCTTTATGAAGTGGTGCTGATGGTTCTTGGCGTGGTCCTGTTTTTGGTGTTGGTGATTGGCTTTTTTTACCAGCTCACCCACAAACGTGGCATCGCACCGCTGCTGGCGTTTTTTACCATGCCGGTCCTGATGATTGCTTATCCCAGCGTCAAGAGCTTCCAGGTCAGTGGCAGCGCCGTTACCGTTGAAACCAAGGAACAGGCGCTGCAGGCGAATCCTACCGATCAGAACGCAAGAAAAGCCCTGCAGGACCAAGTGGCGACATTGAGCGACCGCCCTATTAAAGACCCTGCCACTTTAACGTCTCTGGCGAAGGCGCAGTTTTCCCTGGGCGACGAACCACAAGCCAGTGAAAACCTAAAGAAAGCCCTGGCCATAAATCCCGGACTGCCGGCAGCTCAACAACTGCAAGCCAAGATAACAACATTGGAAAAACTGGACCAGGTGGCCAAAAAAGTGGAAAGCAATCCGAACGACACGCAGGCGAGAGCGGATTTGATCCGAACCGAGAATGCCGTGGCCAAGTTTGATTTGGCAAATCCGGCGGCCATTAATAAGCTCGCCCACGCACAGCTGGTCCTCGGTGATCATGATAACGCCGCGAAAAATAATGCCACGGCCCTGAAGATCGATCCCCAATCGGCCCCGG
>JANXPR010000161.1 GCA_025357215.1 Acidobacteriaceae bacterium
GTTTTGGGTGAAAACAATTCCGCAGGAAAGCGCCGCGCTGCGGCGTTGCTGTGTGATTCAAGTGGTTGACAAAAATACTTGAGGAGCTAGAATAACGCCTCGCCCACTTGTGTTGCTGCCATGACAAGCTCTGCAATCTTAAATCGCATCGTTCTTCAGACAGATTTCCCGGACATGACTCTCCATGCGAGAGGCAAGGTCCGCGACCTGTACGAAGTTGAAGGCAAACTTTTGTTTGTCGCCACCGACAGGATTTCCGCTTTCGACTACGTTCTTGCTACTGGGATCCCGGAAAAGGGCCGCGTGCTCACGCAGCTCTCGATCTTCTGGTTTGATTTCCTCAAGGACACGGTCAAGAGCCACTTGATCACCGCCAACGTGGACGAGTACCCGGCGCAGTTGCAAAAATATGCGACTCAGCTTCGCGGACGCTCCATGCTGGTGACCAAGGCCAAAATGTTTGACGTCGAGTGCGTGGCGCGCGGCTATCTTTCCGGATCAGGCTGGAAGGAGTACCAGCAAACCGGCGCGGTCTGCGGCATCAAGCTGCCGCCGGGGCTAAAAGAATCCGACAAATTGCCGGAACCGATCTTTACTCCAGCCACCAAAGCCGTAAGCGGTCATGACGAGAACATTTCGTTCGAGGAAATGATCAAACATACAGGCCAGGATGCGGCAATTCAGTTGCGCGACTTGACGCTGGGTATTTATAAGAAGGCGGCAGATTACGCCGCTGGGTTGGGCATTATCATTGCCGACACCAAATTTGAGTTCGGTGAAACGGCGCAGGGACTGGTGCTCGCGGACGAAGTCCTTACGCCCGATTCTTCCCGCTTCTGGCCAGCGGACAAATATCAGCCTGGCCGGGCGCAGGAATCCTATGACAAGCAGTTCGTTCGCGATTATCTGGAATCAATCCGTTGGAACAAGCAACCCCCGGCTCCGTCTCTACCGGAAGAAGTGGCCCGCAAGACCAGTGAGAAGTACATTCAGGCATACAAGGTCCTGGCGGGACGTGAATTACCCACAGGCTGAACAGGCGGGACCAGCATGAACGGCCTGGATTGGCTGATTGTGCTGATCATGCTGGGCTCGGCTTTGCTGGCGGCGGCGCAAGGTTTTTTCTTTGAAGTTATTTCGCTGGCGGGTGCGGTTCTTGGGTACCTGGCGGCGGCTTGGGGATACGGGCATGTGGCTCCGTGGTTTCTGCCTTATGTGAAATCGCAGGCGGTCGCCAACCTGGCCGGGTTCCTCACAATTTTTGTGGCCGTGGTGCTTTTGGGCGGCGCCGTTGCCAGGATCGTCCGCTGGATGGTCCGTGAAGTTGGGCTCCGTTGGGTGGATCGTGCGCTGGGAGCGGCATTCGGCTTTCTGCGTGGCATCGTGATCGTGACTGCGGGTTTGCTGGCTATCACCGCTTTTGCTCCGGACAATAAAGAGCTGGCGGGATCGCACCTGGCAAGTTATTTTCAACTCGCGGGAGGCGGAGCCAGTTGGCTGGCGCCTTCAGAGATTCGCGACAAGTTCCGCGAGGGAATGAACAAGCTACAGGGGCGTCCGGCTTCAGGGCCCGTGAAAACTAAATAAGTATGACCATATATCGAGCAAGGGGAAAGTGAGGAGCATGTGAAGGACCAGCTTGAAGCACTCGTGGCGCAGATGTACAGCAGCGGTATCCTCTACTCTGAAGCCGTTCGCGAATTTAAAAAGCGCTTCATCATGAATGTTCTCCAACAGAACAAGGGCAACCAATGCAAGGCGGCGCGGGAACTGGGCATGCATCGCAATACCCTCAGCCGCACCATTACCGAATTAAAGCTCGACGTAAAGCAGTTCCGCGACATGGGACGCCGTCCCGTTCGCAGCGAAAAAACCCTGCCGGTGGACAAGCTGGAGAAAAAAATTGTTCGCTGAGTAGGTACCTCACCTCGTAAACTCTTGAGTGCGAACCAGGGCCATCCCGCCCTGGTTTTTCTTTTCCCTCCGCAAGCGAATGCGAACTGTATTAACTGTAATCAGTTGTCCGGTATAGACTTACCACACCCTGCACTTGCTTGTTCTTCTCTCCCCCGGACCCTCCCGTTGCGCGTGTTTGCTGAAGATCTTAAGCTCCAAACCGCAAACTTCAGTAATAGCACGCAACATTCGCCACGGAAATCGTTCCATATAAAGGTAAAATCGAACTTTCCTGTTATGTGCTTCCGTCAAAATATCTTCGCGGCCTTCTTATGCGCAGCATTCGTGTGTTTAGCCTGCTCCGCCGGGATAGCCTCAGACGAAAAAGCTGACGCCAAAGCCGACAAGAAAGAAGCAAAAAAAGAAGCCAAGAAGGAAGAGGCAGAGAAACGAAAGGAACAGCCTCGCGTCTCCAAGCGTGACCGCAAAGCCGCCGAACAGGAGTTCAAACGAGCTCAGGACTTCCAAAAATCCAGCCATCTGGAAGAGGCTCTGGAATCAGCGTCTCGTGCCGCCAAGCTTGATCCGGCCAATACCGAATACCTCACGATGCGGGAGATGCTGCGTCAGCAGATGGTGAACGAATATCTGGAACGCGGCAACCATCTGGCGGTAGCCGGTGATCCGGAAGCCGCGGTTGCGGCATTCAGCTACGCCATTGCCCTTGATCCGGAAAACGGTTATTTGCGCCAGCGTCTCCGTGACGTGATCCCTCCGGAAAATCCCGAGAAAGACCACGTTCTGCAATTGCTGGCTTCCGTTGAGAATATTGATCTGGCG
>JANXPR010000166.1 GCA_025357215.1 Acidobacteriaceae bacterium
GCTTTACAACGTAGATTTGCGTGTTGAGTCCGCCACCGGGCGCAATCGTGATGGCCAGCCAGTCACTTGCGGGCGACCAGACGGCTTGCGTCACGGGATCGTCACCGTTGGTGACCATGCGCGGATAACCACCCTGGGCCGGAACGATCCAGACCTGCGGCGAGCCGCTTAGATTGGAAAGCACGCTGATCCATTTGCCGTCTGGCGAGAAAGTGGCGGATGACGCAGCGGCAACCCGGGCCATGCGCGTTACGGTTGACGTTAGCTCTTGCGCGGAACCTGGTTTGCCCGCTGGTTGACTCCACGCAATGACACTGAAGCTGGCGATCAACAGTCCAACGGCAGACAAACCTGAAACTTTTCTCGTCGTCTTCATCATGCAAACCTCATCATGCAAGTTTTCATCATACAAATCTTCATCAGCAAATCCTCACCATCCAGAGCCAACGCTCAATCAACACCGGCCGCAGAGCATTATAGGCGTTTGCGGGTGCCATACCGTCGGCGGTACGGAACATAAAAACACAAGTAACCGATAACCAATCCACATTTTTTGCGTCCAACGGAACGTGCGCGACGCTACTTCTGCCTTAGCGGCAGAGGGGATAGCTATGAAGTTGCGCATGTATTCCCTTCAACTCGCGGGTCTTCAGCTTCTCAGGAGCTTTCGCTCTACGCACGCTAAAAGCGCCCGCCTTCGCGACTTCCTGGCTTCTTACGCCCTCTTTCACAAGTTTCCCACGTTCAGTTTTGAAGCACGATATATAGGACTGTTCATAAGGAAATATTTCTTGTTCCGGATCTGGCTCTCTGCGTGTTCACCGCTGCTGGCAAGCACGAATCACGCAAGGCCGCTGGGCTGGACCGAATCCGTGACCACCGTGGAAGCCGTGGTCAAGGAGAAGATGCGACATGAATTCATTTATAAGCAAGCCAGCATGGGCAATCATTTTGCTCATGTCCGCAGCTCTAACCTGCCTCTTGCCAGCAGGAGCGCAGGACCACAGTTACCAGACTTTCAAAACCAAAGTTGCTTTTCGATTCAAAGCCGGCAATCGCATGCTCAAGGCAGGTACGTATGAATTAGTTGTTGTGGGCCCAGGTCTGCTGGTGCTGCGCGACGAAAAAGCCCATCCTCTTATGACGCTGCTGACGCGCACGATTCTCCAGGACGAACGGCCAGCCCCGGCGCGCTGGGTGTTCAGCAACAACAACGGCGAATCCACGTTGGCACAAGTCTGGATGCCAAACAACCAATGGGGACTGGAGATATTGGGCGAGGAAGTGGCGATGCGGGAAAAACCGCGAAGCCGGGGGGTGATGCTACTACCCGATCAGCCGATGGGTATCCGTCCAGGGCCAATCCCGCGTTAGGTTGGACGAGAACAACTTTAGAAGAGAAAAGTCCTCTCTGCCTTCGCCAGTTGGTGCGACGAAGGCAGAGGAAGAGATATTTGTGTGACCTTAGTTCGCCGCTGGTCATGCTACCGACCTGCCGTTTCTCATCCCTCAGAAAACCTCAATCTGACAGTATGCTTTCCTCCGGGTGAACAGGGGCCTAGTGTTTGGGTCGCCGTACTTCTATAATCCGGCGCAACTTTTCACCCGAGGAGAGAAGCCATGCCAAGCGATCCTAACGGTACCGAAGCCCGGAACAAATCCACATCCAAGCGGCAGCAAACACCTGAGAGCGCAGAAAGCGTTTCGAAAAGCGTTTCCGCCAGCCGCCGGAGTTTTATTGCCGGAGCGGTGGCCACGTCCGCTGTAATGGCGGCACCACGCTGGGCGGGCGCGGAATACCTTTGGCCAACAACCGGCCCGGCGACCAATGGACTGGACGCATTGAGCGCGCTGGCCGATGACGATCTGACCGCGATCCGCGCGGAGATCACCAAGCGGCACGATGAATCACTGCGGCGCATGCAGACCTGGATCCAGCAGCCGTCGATTGCCGCGGAAAATCGCGGCATGAATGAAGGTTGCGAACTGACCATGCAATTGTTCCGTGAAGCCGGGTTCCAACAGGTAAGCAAAGTCCCCACGGACGGCCAGCCGGGAATTTTTGCCACGTTGGACGCCGGTGCCGCTAAAACTTTAGGCCTTTATTTCATGTACGACGTAAAGCAAGTCGATCCGGCAGAGTGGTCGTCTCCACCATGGGAAGCCAAACTGGTGGACAAGCCCGGCTTTGGCAAAGTAGTGATGGGACGCGGCGCCGTGAACCAGAAAGGTCCGGAAGCGGCGTTTCTGGCAGCGTTGCACGCCATTAAAGGCTCCGGCAAGAAACTTCCGGTCAACCTGGTAATGGTGGCGGAAGGAGAAGAAGAAATCGGGTCGCCACATTTTCCGCAAGTCGTCCACCGGCCGGAAGTGCAGGCAGCACTGAAAAAAGTTATGGGAATCTTTATGCCTTCCGCGGGGCAAGCGCCAGACGGACAAGTCACTATGACGCTGGGCGCCAAAGGCGTGATCGAATGCGAACTAGTAAGCAGCGGAGAGAAATGGGGACGCGGCCCGAAAACCGACGTCCACTCCAGCAACAAAGCGCGGCTGGATTCACCGGCCTGGCACTTGATCAAAGCCTTGAACACGCTGGTGTCCGCGGATGGCAACGATCCGGCGATTGAAGGATTTGCCGACAAGGCGCGGCCGATCTCCGCGGCGGAAAAAGCCATGATCGCCGAAGCAGCGAAGCGCACGAACGAAGCCGGCGCAATGAAGTCGCTGGGCGTCACGCATTGGGTGCATGACGTGAGCTTCCAGGAATCGCTGGAACTGCTGATGTCGCGACCGACGGTAAATATTGAAGGCCTGGTGGGCGGGTATACCGGTCCGGGCGGCAAGACGATCCTTCCACATCGCGCCGTCGCCAAGATGGATTTGCGCCTGGTACCGGACATGAAAGCCGAAGAAGTCCTGGCGTTGTTGAAAGCCCATCTGGCCAAACACGGATTTGGCGATATTGAAGTCAATATGACTGGCGGCTACGATCCCAACAGCACGTCCGCCGACGCGGCGGTGATCCGCGCGGAAGTGAATGTGTACAAGCGCGGTGGGATTGAACCCATCCTGCTGCCGCGCAACGCCGGATCGTGGCCGGGCTATGTGTTTACCGGCGAACCTCTCAAACTCCCCGCCGGACACTTTGGACTCGGCCATGGCAGCGGCGCGCATGCTCCGGACGAGTACTACGTGATTGAATCGTCAAACCCCAAAGTACAAGGACTGGACGGCGCGGTGATGAGCTACGTTGAGTACCTGTATGAGGCGGCAAGGATTGTTTGATTTCGCCGACAAACGCTCTTACCGCAAAGAGCAAAGAGAAAAAACTAGCTTGATGGAGGGCCATGAGAAATCGTTTTGTCGGACTAACGGTCGTACTTTTGATCTGCGCTTCCACTGTGAGTTGCCGCCGCGAGTGGAAGGAATACGTGTATGCCAAAGACGGCCTTGCGATCTCGTTTCCCGCCATACCAACGTTTGACAAACAAGTGGTAAAGACCGTGCTGGGTCCCATTGAGTCGCACACCTATGCCGTTGACCTGGGAGGCGACCGTGGATTCGTCGCCACAATAACGGATTTCGGTTACGGCGACCCGCTTCCCCGGCAGTCCTTGCAGGACGCGAAAAATGGCAGCCTGAAAGAAACGAAAGCAAAGCTGGTGAGCGAAAAAGAAATCTCCCTGGACGGCACGCCGGGCCTGGAGATTGAAATAGAAACTCAGACATCGCATGCGCAAGCGCGCTACTATCTGCTCAAGAGGAAGCTGGTCACGCTGATTTCATCCGCGCCTGCCGGGAAGGTCTTTTCCGCGGATACGCAACGCTTCTTTGGGTCGCTGAAGTTGTTGAAGAATTAAGAAGAGGGTAACTCTGGGCTGAAGCACGAATCATTCTAGAGACGTAACGGCACGGCTGAAGCCATTCCCTGCAATGGTTGTGTCGCCCCGCTGGGGCTTGGCTGTTTATTCTTCTTTTTCCCAGCGCTAACGCGCTGGGCTACATACTTTCGCGCCTGCGGCGCTGAGGACAAGAGTCGCACAGAGAGACTTTTTCGCACGCTCTTTTTTTCGAGCGCTCTGCACTCGTACGCTGGCATTTTGCTTCGTCCTACGATATTTTTCTCCGCGGCTTCTGAAGGCGGCGGATCTATCTGCAAAACAAGCCCTAACGAATCGCGTGGTGGCACGTCTAAGGATGGCCCTCGGCTTTTCTGCTCGTTCGAAATTCCAATCAGCAATGGCGCACGAAACGGGCGGGGAGCTGAATTTCGCTGTATTATGTCCGGTCGCTGTCACAAGTCTTTCGGCACTCCCCCAAATTCCTTGCCGCAAATGGAGAAGCAAAAACAATCATGAAAAAGCATCATGCGCTGTCGTTAACATTGACGTTCGCACTGGCGGTATTTTTGTTCCAAGAATCCGGCGCGCAGAAGCCGGACTCGCCGGCGGCAACTCCTACGCCGGCTTCGGCCAAGAAGGCCGCAAAAGAAAGCAAAGCCGACGCCAAGAAAGACGCCGCCAAGGTCGAAGGCAAAGAGAAGGACGCAAAAAAGGAAGGCGAGAGCGACAAGCCGGCGGACGTCATGTCCAGCGGAACGTTTGGCGCACTGAAGTTTCGCAACGTTGGTCCCGCGCTGGTTTCCGGACGCACCGTCTCCATTGCCGTGAACCCGCGCAACAAGAACCAGTTTTTTGTCGGCGTGGCTTCTGGCGGCGTATGGCGCACGGACAATGACGGCACCACGTTCCAGCCGGTGTTCGATCATGAAGGATCGTTTTCGATCGGTACAGTCGTGATTGATCCCAAGCAGCCCAACGTGGTCTGGGTGGGAACGGGCGAAGCCAACGCGCAGCGCAGCGTGGCGTACGGTGACGGCGTCTATCGCTCGGAGGATGGCGGCAAGAGCTGGAAGAACATGGGACTGAAGAAGTCCGAGCACATTGGCCGCATTGTGATCGATCCGCGGGACAGCAACGTGGTTTACGTTGCCGCACAAGGTCCGCTGTGGGGACCGGGCGGCGATCGCGGTCTTTATAAGACCACCGACGGCGGCAAAACCTGGACAGCGTCACTTACCATCAGCGAAAACACCGGCGTCTCTGACATCGCGATGGATCCGGTGAATCCTGATGTGCTGTTTGCTTCGGCCTACCAGCGTCGTCGCCATGTGTACACGGTGATTGATGGCGGCCCCGAAGCGGCCATGTACAAAAGCATTGACGCCGGCAAGACCTGGACCAAGATGACCAGCGGCTTGCCGGATACAACGATGGGCCGCGTTGGGCTGGCTGTTTCCCCGGTGAACCACAACTTGGTTTACGCGATCATTGAAGCCACCGGCGATAAGGGCGGCATTTATCGCTCCACGGATTCCGGCGCGAACTGGGAAAAGCGGAGCGGCTACAACTTTGCTCCGCAGTACTACAGCGTGGTGTTTCCCGATCCGAAACGCGAAGACCGCATTTACTCCGGCGGATTCTTCATGCAGATGTCGGACGATGGCGGCAAGACCATGCGTCCCATGACACCGAGCTTCGTCCACGTGGATAACCACGTGATCTGGGTTGATCCCGATGACGTGAACCACATGATCCTGGGCAATGACGGTGGGGTCTACATGACGCGCGATGCCGGCGCAACCTGGCGCTGGGCCGCGAACCTGCCGGTGATCCAGTTCTATGACGTAACCACGGACAATTCCAAACCGTTCTATAACATTTACGGCGGCACTCAGGACAACCATTCTCTAGGCGGACTTTCGCGGACGCGCAACACGTCCGGCATTACGAATCAAGATTGGTTCATCACCACGCAAGGTGACGGATTCCGCACACAGGTTGATCCGGAAGATCCCAACATTTTCTACGCAGAATCACAACACGCCGGTTTGGAACGCCACAACCGCAAGACCGGCGAACACGTTTTCATACAGCCACAACCGGGCAAAGGCGAAATGCCGCAGCGCTGGAACTGGGATTCACCCATCCTTATCAGTTCGCACTCGCATACCCGCCTTTATCTTGCCGGTAACCAGGTGTACCGTTCGGACGATCGCGGCAACACGTGGAAAACCATCAGTCTGGACCTGACGCGCCAAATTGATCGCAACACGCTGCCGGTAATGGGCAAGATCTGGGGCCCGGACGCGCCGAACAAATCGGCATCCACATCTTTTTACGGCAACATCGTGGCGCTGGCCGAGTCTCCGCTGAACGAAGGTCTGTTGGCCGTGGGCACCGACGATGGATTGATCCAAATTACGGAAGATGGCGGAGCGCACTGGCAGAAGATTGAAAGCTTCCCCGGCGTTCCCGACAAAACCTACGTAAGCCGCCTGGCGGCCTCGCGCTTTGATGACAAAGTGCTCTACGCCACGTTCGACAATCACAAAAATTCTGACTTCAAGCCGTACGTTTTGCGCTCCAACGATCGCGGCAAAACATGGACCAGTATTTCTTCCAACCTGCCGGAAGGCGGTACGGTGTATGCGTTCGTCGAAGATACGGTGAAATCCGATCTGCTGTTCGCGGGCACGGAATTTGGCGCTTTCTTCACCGTGGACGGCGGCAAGAAATGGATCCAACTCAAAGGCGGATTGCCAACCATCGCGGTGCGCGACGCGGTGATCCAGGCGCGCGAGTCGGATTTGGTGATCGCCACCTTTGGCCGCGGCTTCTGGGTGCTGGACGACCTGTCACCTCTACGCAGCATTAACCCGCAGGCGCTCGAAGCGGAAGCCACTATCTTCCCGGTTCGCGATCCGTTGATGTATCTGGAATCCGAACCACTGGGCGGCCACAAGAAAGCCCATCTGGGCGACGCATTCTGGGAAGGCGAAAACCCGCCCTACGGCGCGGTGTTTACATACTCACTCAAGGAAAAATACAAGAGCCTGAAAGAAAAACGCCAGGAACTGGAAAAAGAAACCGCGAAGAAAAAAGGTGACGCGTATCCCACACTGCCTTATCCCACGCATGATCAAATGCGCGCGGAAGTGGAAGAGCAACCGCCGGCCGTGTGGATCACGGTCCGCGACGAAGGCGGCAATGTTGTCCGCCAATTTACCGGCGGCAACGAAAAAGGACTGAACCGCGTGGCCTGGGACCTGCGTTATCCAGCGCCGCTGATCGCGGTTCCACTCGACCGTGAAGCGGTGTTTAACTGGGACCAGCCTCCGACCGGCCCGCTGGTGATGCCGGGCAGCTACACCGCGCAGGTTTCAGTGAAAGCGCAAGGCCAATGGCGTGACTTGACGCAACCACAGAAGTTCCGCGTAACCACGGAAGCTGAGTACGGCGCGAAGCCAGAAGCACTGGCGGAGCTCCACAAATTCCTGCGACAGGTAGACAGTCTGGCGCGCGCTGCCTCGGGTGCTTCAGCATTTGGCGGAGAAATGAAGTCGCGACTGGGCGATCTTCGCAAAGCACTCGCGCTTACTCCCGCGGCCGTCCAACCTCTGGTGCAAGAAGCGGACGCGCTCGATCACGACCTGAACATAACCCTGATTGCTCTGCGCGGTGACAATGCGATCCGCGGAATGAACGAACAGTCGCCCGCTTCTATTCTGGACCGCATCTTCAACGTGAGCGGGAGCGAGCAGTTCTCCGGTTCAGCGCCCATGACCACCAGCCGCACGCAGTATTCGATTGCCGCGGAAGAGTTCGGCGGCGTGCTTAAACAACTGCACGCGTTGCACGATCGCTTTGACGCGCTGCAGAAAAAGGCAGAACAAGCAGGCGCTCCGTGGACGCCGGGACGCGTACCGGAGTGGCAACCAGGTAAAGAGTAGAGATTTAAGTAGACGGGAAAGAATCGGGTGGCGGGCAGGAAGCTGCCGGCCACCCATTTTTCTTTTGGCGATTACGCGCTGAAGGAAATGCCGGCGGAAATCGGTTGAGCGGATGTTGTTGAACTAGACGAACCCGATGTCCCTTGCTGCGGGAAACCCATTTGAAGTGCGCTATAAGCCTGCTGGGCCGCCGCCAAATTGCCGGACTGCAAATCCTGGCCCAGCTGAGAGAACAACTGGCTCGCCTGGCTGGACTGCGTGCCACTCGCGCCGCCGTTGTGATGATGATGGTGGTGGCCTTTGGCTGTCTGGTCCTGGAACGCCTGCTCAATCGCGGAAAAATCCTGCTGAGCGCCGGCAACATTGCCGGACTGCAAAGCCTGCGACAACTGATTGACCGCAGCGGAAATCGCGCTGCTGCCCTGCGCGGAGGAGCTTATGCCTCTTTGCGGAGTAAGTTGCTGCAACGTCGCAAAATCCTGCTGCGCCGCGGACACGTTGCCGGATTGCAAATCCTTCCCCAGCTGATCGAACTCTTGCCGAAACTGCTGCCCTTTGCTCTGGACACTGGGAACAGTCTGCGGACTGCCACTAACAACATTACTAATGCTGGATAAAATACCTGCCACGGACATTTACTGGTTTCCCTCCAATTGCTACCCGGAAAGAATGCACGTCTGGAGCCAAAAAGTTTTCGAGGGAATTGCGAAGAGGCCGACACATTCCAAGGGACTTAGTGGCGGGATTCTAAAAGCATTCTTCTGAAAGACACCTATCTAGGCAAAGTGTGCCGATGGGAGAGTGGGCAAAGAAAGGTCACTGGGCGGAGCTTCCCTCCCTTGTGATCCCAAGATCTAAAAGACTTACACGATTCATCCCAAGAAAACGCTCTTTGAGAATTGTCATTCCGTCTATAACAACGACGGCGGAGTCAAGAGAAAACGAGGGCGTGGACGCCTGCGGGTTTGCAGAAGCGCCATTTCGCTCTCGATGGGACCGGAAACTGTTTGCGAT
>JANXPR010000208.1 GCA_025357215.1 Acidobacteriaceae bacterium
TGACGATCCAGCGGATGGCCAGCGAAGTACGCCGGTCGGGATTCACTTCCACCGGCACCTGGTAGTTGGCGCCGCCCACGCGGCGGGTCTTTACTTCCAGCAGCGGCTTGGCGTTTTCCACGGCCTTCTTGAACAGCTTGATGGCCTCATCGCCGCCCTTGGACTGCAGGTTCTCCATGGACTTATAGAAGATGCCCTGCGCCGTTGATTTCTTGCCGCCCCACATCATCGCGTTGATGAACTTGGTCACCAGTGACGAGTTGTAGATCGGGTCCTCGATGGGTTCCCGCTTTGGAACATGACCTTTACGTGGCATAGCTTTTCAGTCCTTCAAATCCTTCAAAATTCTTTGTCACTCGCCGGCATTCCGGCAAAACTTATTTCGGGCGTTTCGCTCCGTACTTCGAACGGCTCTGCTTGCGGTTGGCAACGCCCGTGGCGTCCAGCGTTCCGCGCACCACGTGATAGCGCACGCCGGGAAGGTCCTTTACGCGGCCTCCGCGGATCAGCACGATCGAGTGCTCCTGCAGGTTGTGTCCGACGCCGGGAATGTACGTGGTGACTTCGATTCCATTGGTCAGGCGAACACGGGCTACTTTGCGCAGTGCCGAGTTCGGTTTTTTGGGCGTCTGGGTATAAACGCGCGTGCAAACACCGCGGCGCTGCGGGCATGCCTGCAATGCAGGACTTGCCGTCTTGTACTTGGGCGCCGTTCTGCCTTTACGAACCAGCTGATTAAATGTCGGCATTAGTTACCTTCTATTACCTTTTACGAAACCTTATTACCAAACTTATCGCGCTTCAGGCGCACACTCAGCCTGAGTCGCTGATCCCGTTTTAGAGGGACTGGCTGATTAAAGCGCACAGCCATAATTCCGCCCGCAAAAGAGCGGAAGATTCTTCAATTTTTACCTGCACGGTGGTTGGGTTGCGACGGTGGCGCCGAGCCGGTTTCCGGTGGGCGCTCCGTTTCGTTTTCCCTGGCCCGCATACCCTTCACAGGTGAAGGTAGCGCGAACCGTTTCAGCGAGGCATGCCCTGCACGTTCCGGGGCAAAAACCACATACAGCCATTCACAGCAAGCTAAGTTGTACTCGCAGAACCTATTTAATATAGCAAGGCGGCGAACCAGCCGTCAATATTACCGCCTTCCCCATCGGAGTCGGCTACACCGGGTATCTTAAGAGTAAAGGGGACAAAGAGTAAAGGAGAGAGTAACGGGACGTAACCCATAAAGGCCAAGAACAGCCTTTGCCTGTGAAATCCCATCTTAAATTTTGTGGCGAAGCGCAGGCAAGATTTCCCGCAAGATATGGCCTGGTTCGGCATTCCTTGATTTAAGGCCCTGGGAAAAGTGTGCCTTCCCGGAAGCCCTGGGCTGTCCCTGGACTGCCAACAAAGATGCTGGGCTAAAAACGCTGATGTGTGTTGAACAAATCGGGGCGAGAATCTAAACTTGTTTGATCGTCCACACAACTCCTAAGGTCTCCTGAGGTGGTATGCGGCAGTGGTTTGCAATTAAAACGTTATTGATCGCGCTGGCAGCTCTGGCGCTGGCGGGCTGCGGCGGAGGAAGTTCCTCCGCGAACAAGACAGTTGCTCAGGTCACGCTCGGGCCAGCTACGCTCTCCATGGTGGCAGGTGAAGTTGTGGCGGTGAGCACCACCACGGTAAACCCCACCGGTGGTACGGTAAGCCCGGCGCCTAACATCACCATCAACACGTCCAATCCAAAATTGGTGACCGTGTCTCCAGGCCAGCAGGTGTGTGCCGGCGTTTGGGATTCCACTTTCGTGGTTTGCAACGGACTGGACGCAGGCGGCAATCCTTTATCCGGAACGGCAACGCTGACGGCCACGGCAAACGGCGTTTCCAGTGCCCCGGCCAGCGTGTCCGTCCATCCGCCGGTATCGGCGATTGTGGTAGACCCGGTCACGGGATGCACGTCCAACAAGCAGACCCAGCAATTCACCGCGCACGCCTGCTCAGCGGCCGTGACGCCGCACGCGGCCACCGGCCCTTGCGCACCAAATGCCGCGGAGATTTCCGATAAGATTGGCGGCTTCACCTGGGCCACCACCAACGGAGTGGTTGTGACCATTGACCCCAACGGCCTGGCCACGGCTAATGCTCCGGGCCTGGCCGGCATCCTGGCCAACGTAGGCACAACATCCTCGCCCGCCACCAATTTCAAGACGTGCATGCCGACGCAGATCGTTCTGCACATCACCGGCGATCCGCCGGGCCAGCCTACCGAGTCCGCCAACATCAACTTGACTGACACCAAGATCATCCAGGCCGACATGGTGGATGAAAAAGGTCTGGTGGTTTTAGGAGCTCCGGTCGCTCTTTTCAGCAGTGACTCTGAAATCGTGTCGGTGATAGGAACCGCCACCAGCGCCACCATTACCGGACAGTCTCCGGGCGGGGCCGGCATACTGGCGTCCTGCGTTCCTCCGGTTTGCGGCGCCGGCATCAACCAGCCGGTCTACAGCAATATCTTTACCGTGTTCGTGAATGGAACCAGCCCCGCCACATTCCTCTATGTAGGCAGCTCGGCTTCCACTACTCTGCTTCCCTTTGATACCAGCAAGAGTCCTCCGGCGCCCGGTACGGCAATTACCCTGCCCGGCGGCACCAGGTCGATTGTGTTTACTCCGGATGGAGCCAAAGCTTATGTGGCCACCACCGGCGGTCTGGTCAGCGTGGACACCACCACCAACGTTCCCACCACACTCACCACGAATGCCGTGGGCTCTATTCTGGCGATCTCGCCGGACGGCAACCGCCTGGTGATGACCAACGCTCCGTTTGAACCGGACCCGACCCACCACCGCCTGTTTATTTTTGACGCCACAGCCGGCACCTTGACCACATTCATTCTGCCGGGAGCGGTAGGCGCTTCGTTCGCACGCGACGGCAGCAAGGCCTACATCGCCGCCGGAACCAACGTCCAGAACATTTACGTTTACTCGCCATTCATTACTCTCACCAAGCTCACCGTGGGCGGAAACGCGTTGACCACCGCGGCCACGGCCTCCGGACCGTTCACCTTCGTCGCCAACACCACCGGCTTGCAAGTGATCAACAACTGCGACAACTCGCCGGCAACCTCCG
>JANXPR010000240.1 GCA_025357215.1 Acidobacteriaceae bacterium
TCCACCTGGCTGACCATATCCAGGTGGCCTTTATCGCCCACGGGCTGCGACCAGTTCAAACCGTTCAGTAGCGACGTGGTGGTAACGCCGCCGGTGTTGGAAATCTGTACCGTGGACCCGAAACTTCCCTGCGCCATTTCCGATTGGCGACGCAATGATCCCGGCGACAGCACGATCATGGGCCGCGCACCACGCGTACGCGAATGCTGATCGCTTTCCCGCCAATGTAGCCCAGCATCACGGTCTCGCCGCGTTCCAGTCCGAAGAATTGAATTACGTCGTTGGAAGGCTGCGCGCGGGCAATTTGCTCGTCCAGAACAATCACGTTGGTGATTCCCGGAGCAACAATGGTTTTGGAAGAATTCCAGTAGACTTCCACCAGAGACGGGATTGCCGATTGTGACGTCGCCGTCGAGCTAGTTGTCGTGCCTGCCGCCGCACCCTGCGCATGGCCCTGCACACACATCGCCGCCGTCAGCATTAACGCTGTCGCGGACAAGAGCTGGGCGATGTATTTGGGGGCTTTCATCAAATCCTTTTTGTTTTGCGTTATTGCTTTACGTTGTCGCTTACGTTATTGCTTCTCAGGTATGGTGAATGGGACCTGTTGGGTCTCAACGCGATCTTCGCCGTAAGAGAGCGTCAGCACGGCGGAGTATTCTCCCGCTGGCAACACGCCTGTCCATCCCACATGAACTGAATTCTTTTGTCCGGGAAGAAAGCGCTTCACTTCTTCCTGATTGTCAGCCTTGGCCACCAGTTTGTGTTTGGCATCAAGCACGGCCACGCGCGCCAGAGGAAAAATATGCGTATTGCCCGCGTTGAGCAGATCAAAATCAAGGCTCAGGCCCTGGTTGGCGGAAGGTGGAGTCAGCTTTAGATTGGTAATTTCCGTTTTGAAGTCTTCCGTTTTGTCCGCGCTGAGCAGCACCAGGCAGCCCAGGCGCATTTTCGTGTAGACCTGTTTGCCGTTTTTCTTGTCGAAAGAAAGTTCCGGCTTGGAGTTCACAAACAAAACCGCGTAGTAGCCGCCGCGTGCGTCCGCGGGAGGTGTAACAATGGCTTTCATCTTCTGCGTGCCGCCGGCGGCAACATGAAATGTTTCCGGAACGAACTGTATCCAGTTCGCAGCGGAGCGCGGCGAGGTTCCCGGGACGGTGAAGGTCTTCTCGTTCTGGTCGTTGTACCAGAAATCCGTAATCTCCACGGACATCTCAACATCTTGCGCGCCGTTGTTCACGGTGGCCAGGTCAAGCTGGAAAGGCACGCCGGGCTTGAACTTTTCCACGATCTGCGCCGGCGCCAGCCCAACGGACTGAGCGTTGGCGGCGAGGCCCGCGAGCAAACATCCAACAGCGATGACAACTAATTTCAGGGAAGGTTTTAGCGACAGCATTAAGGCACCGTAAGCGTAAAAGTTAATGTCGCCTGGTCATTTCCAGCGAAGGCCGTGGGGCCGTTGACGTTGGAAACAAACAAGCCAAGAAATTCAGTGAGCGAAGCGCGGTCGGCCGCGGTGGTGGTAATGGTCGTCGGCGTAGCCGAGCTTTTGGAAATCGTCACGTATGGTCCGGCGCTGCTGGGCGCGCTGCTGGCCTGCAACGATCCGGGGTTAACAAAGTCTGTGCTGACGAAAACGGAAATCGTCCCTTTAGTGGAAGCAAAGTCCGCAAACGCTGGCTGCAAAACATACGGCGTGGAATAAATCACGCCGCCGGATGCGGCTACGGTCGTGATCCCAGCTGCGGGACCAATGCCCAGGCCGTTCACGCTGCCAAAACTCATGGAGTAATCCGCGGTCGGCTGGACGGTGAGTCCGCCGGTGGCTGTGGCCAGCGTAAACTGCAACGCATTCTGCACGGTGTGCGAGGGCGTCCCGTTAAAAGTAAAGGTTGCTGTGGCCACCACTACGTTGGTAGTCAGGTCAGTCATGGTGAACGTGATCACGCCAGCGCCGTCCACGCCGGAAAAGGCGCCGGCGCCGTTGTTGTCCGGCAGAAAGATTCCCAGGCCGGCGGTCACTTGCACGTTGTTGGAGATGCCCGGTGCAGGCACCACTACGCTGGGACTCGCCGCGCTGGTAGACATGGCGGAATAGCCGCCCGCCGTGGTGCACGTAGCCGTGTCAGGACAATGTTGGATGATCTGCGCCGTCGGGTGAGCAAAGTTCGTACTCACGTACGCCGTCAGTCCGCCGCGATGATTGTTGGGCAGATTGGCAAAACGAACGATGTACGGAGTGAAATAAATGGCGCCGATGCTGAGAGTGGTGAGCGTGAGCCCGCCCTTGGGAGTGCCAATACCCAGCGCATTGATATTGCCGAAGGAATTTACGTAATCGCTGCCGACGAGAACACCCTGGAGAGCTCCGGGGGCGGCCAATAGTTGGAAACTTCCTTGCGCCCTGGCCGGCTGGGCGCCAGCTAGAAGGGCCACAACCAGAATGATGAGCGCGGTCCCCTGCTCTGGAAGCAAGTAGCTACGCAATTTTGCGCGCAGCTTGCCAGCTTCAAGAATTGGGTATTGATGCTTTTCATAACACCGCGCTCTCATCATTCCGATTCATAGCCAATATCTGCAAACGGTCTTGAAGAAATTACTGGACCGTCAGCGTGAAAGTTACAACAGCGGTCTGGGCGCCTTGCAGCACCGTGGCGCCGTTATCCGGTTTTACGGCCACACCGACGAAACGCGTCAGCGGAGTGCCGCTTACTGTGCCTGCCGGACTGATGGTGTCAGCCGCAGCCACGCCCAAAGCGGTGAACTGGGCTGCGCCGGCGGGTACCGTGCCGCTGTTGGCGCTGTCACGAACGATAAATACGTTGTTCGGCGCTCCGAAGTTGACCGTCACCTGGGCGGAAACCGTGGTTGCCGCGAAGGTCTTGTGGCTGGTGAACACCGGCGTAACGGTGTAGTCCGTCCAGTAAATCGCATTATCCACGCCCGGATTCGTGGGATTGAACTTGTTGCAATTTCCGGTGTTGATGCCCAGCGCATCCACGTTGCCGAAGTTCATCGTGAAATCCGGTGTTCCGCCGGTAGGCGTAACGGCGCAATGGCTAATGCCGGCTGTGGCGCCAGTGCTCAGCGTGAGCGAAACGGCCTTTTGAATTGTGGCTGAAATCTGCAGCGTCGGCTGGACGGTTGTGGCGTTGGTTGCTGATGTACCCGCAAAGGCAGCGGCTGATGTCATCATCGCAACCGCAATCATGAATAGGCTTTTCTTCATATTAATATTGACTCCGTGGCAAACTTGATCCGTCGGTGATGACCCTTGGGGTATCAGGAGGACATCGTCCTGACGTACATGTACATTCTGAAGGCTTCGCACCACCCCGACAACAGTACGTTTAGTAATCAGCAAGTCAGCTGAGTTTTCACCGTCGGGTTTGGCGGGTATTCTTAACACTCCCCCTGTGATTCGTTAACCCGATTCTCGCGCATTTTTCTGCGGGCAACAAATCACTTTAGTGCAATCACGGCACCATGTTGCCGTCCTGGTAAACATGGCGGGAGGCCAGTCGCGCAGTCGCGATTCGACCAACTTCCAATTCCGCCCTTGAAACCAACTTCGCGCGTTGTTAAGGCCGGTAAAGAATCGTTAGATCGGGTGAAGCCTTGCACTTTGCGTAAGGCATGACGCATCAAAAACCAGTAATGAGAGCTGAAGTAATGAGTGCTTGAAGAAAGAGTGCTTGAAGGAGGAGACGATGAAGAAGACCCTTATATCCATTGTGCTGGTTCTGTTGGTATTGTCAGCGGTTGCGGTGTCAACGCCATGGTCATACGCGTCCGACGAGCAATCGCAAGAGGCCATGAAGCGTCTGGAAGACCGCATCAGCCGGGAGGTTTATCACGAGCTGATCATGCTTCCGCAACTGAATATCTTTGACCATCTGGCCTATAAGGTAGACGGCAACAACGTAATCCTGATGGGTGAAGTGCGCAACGCGATCCTGAAAGACAGTGCGGAAAAATCGGTTAAACACATTGAAGGCGTCGAGACCGTAACGAATGAGATAGAGATCCTTCCGGCCTCCGGCAATGACGATCGCATTCGACGGGCCACGGCGCGAGCTATTTTCCGCGACGAGCGGCTGTTCAAATATTCACTGGAAGTAGTCCCTTCGATTCACATCATCGTGAAGGGTGGACACGTCACGCTGAAAGGCGCAGTGGACAACCAAACCGACAAGGACGCAGCCGGTCTGCGCGCCAACGGCGTCTCTGGTGTCTTTTCCGTACAGAATGAATTGGAAGTAAAGGGTTCCAGAACTAGGAAGTAACTTCGGAAAGCAAATCGAGGGAAGGCAAGCCCTCGATAGTCCGCTGGGCCCGGCGTTCAATAAGACGATCAATAAGACAACGTGCTTATTGCCGGGCCATTGTGCCGGTGGACAAACAGGTCACGCCCACACCATCTTCAGAAGACCGCAGGTTGCGGCGATTATCTGAACAGTAGGACTTTCCTTTGCCATTGATCGGTTCCGCAAAAACTTGGAAAGCCTTCACGGGCGATCCTGTGCAACCTTGCAGCGTGAATTTGTAGCCGTTGTAAATGCCGTCACCGAACGCGGGATCCATGAAGGTATAGGTTTCACCGTCGTCCAGTCCCTTGCCAATGTTGACCAGACTGGGCAGATTACAAGTAAAACCCATCGCCGGATGTTTCTGCGCGTAGAGATTTTCCGCCAGAGTAATCAGGCGAACGGCACGCATAGGCGTCATCCTGGGCGTGGCTGGCTCGTTCATCACCGGGTCAGCCAGCGGCATGGTGTTGCCGGCTGCGGTGGCGAAAGAACCCTGGTTCCAGAACGCCTTGTCAAAAATCCGCGGATCGCCCACCGGCAACCGGACGCTCACGGTGAGCGCGTCCAATCGCCAGGTGCTTCCCTGCTGTTTCATCGTAACTAGAAAACGGAGAACCACGGGCATGGGCTCTTCCACGCCGGACCGGAACGAGTGGACTGACAGTTCCATGTCGTCCTGTGCGCCGCGCAGGTCTTCTCCTACGACATGGATTTCAAAACGTTCATGCTTGGCTGCGTCGTTGAACGCAAAGAGAATGCGCCCGGTTTCAAAAGTGTCAAACTTTGAGCTGTCTGAGGCCTTGATCATGCTCAGCAACTGCGTGGGATTGATCGCGGCCGTGGAATTTGACGGCGACGCCTTCGATAGATCTTCCAGTTTTTGCTGGACTTCCGATGTGAGATGTCTTTTAAATTTTTCTTCGCCGCCGCTCAGCATTTCCAAAATGGCCTGCCGCGGAGTCTGGCCCGGAGCAGGTTTCTGTTGCCCTGCGGCCAGGCTTGATACCACGAGAAGTAGGAGCGCGAAATTGAGCTTGCCAGCCGTCATAACTTCTCTCCTGGCCGTGTGCAGTCCCGGGCGAACTGGTTCTGCTCACTTGAGTTTGCACCTGCTTAAAGGCTGGAGAAAGTGACTTTGGGGAGCGGTACCTGTGGAAGCACGGCGTGCACCCATGGGCACAGCCATGCAGGCTAAGGAGTTAGAGCTAGTTTGTGACGGACTCTTAAGAGCAATCTTATCCGTGTGCGGCGCGCAGTTCAGCAACTATTTCCGCCGCCGCTTTCATTGCAACCTCGGCTTGATTGGGCGGGAACGAAATGGCGCCTACGCGGGCGTGGCCTCCGCCGCCATAGCGTTCACATATCTTGGCCAGGTTCACCATGTTCGTGGCGCGCGTCCAGGGATTGGACCCCACGGAAACCTTGGTCCGGAAGCTGCTGCTGCTCAACCCCACGCTGTATACCGATTCCGGATGCAGATAATAAGGAATGAATTTGTTGTAGCCTTCCAGGTCGTGGTCCGAGATATCGAAGTAAATCGTGCCCTGTTTGCACTCTGATCGTCCACGCAGAATATCAATCGACTTGCGATGGCGCTCCATCAGCGGTGGAATCAACGCAGCGACAAATGGCTCCTGGATCACCTGCGCCAACGGCTCACGCACCATGCAGGGGATTAATTTAGGCGGCAGTGCCGGATCACTGGTGGACTCAATCACCATGGTCAGCTTCATCGCCGGCTCGGCCATCTCCACCGCCTGCTGTGGAGAATCGAACTGGGCTCCGTCAATGATGTCCGCCCAATGGATCAGTTCCGCCACGGGTTGCGGATCAAATCCAAACTTGGCCTGAACCGTTTCCGCCAGAAACTTGGTGCAAGACTTGAAGTCCGGATCGTAGAACTTCTGCGCCTGGCTGTTCTGGCGATAATGCTCGGCGTCTTCCGGCGTGAGAAAAGCGCTCTGATGATGATCAAACCACCAGGTGATTTTGGGCGAAGCTGAATATTTGAAATCGACGATGGCGTTTTCATCGCCATCAAAGTCGTTTTCGTCAAAAAGCGCCCCGGCCCGGTGGACCAGTCCTGTGAACTGGAACTCAACGTCCGAGCGGATGCGTTCTTTGTAAAAACGGGAAAACAAAGCGGCCGAGGCCGTCCCGTCAAAACATTTGCCGTGATAGAAGACCCTTACTTTCACTGAGGCCCTTTCGTTTCCCATGTCTGTAACGCGAATGTCGAGTGGCGCGAAAAAAGTAAAGCTAATAGAAATGACATTCCCCGGGCAGTTCTGTCAAGGAACAGGGCAACGACAAAAGGCTGCCATCTGTTCCAGTGCAGGGGAAAACCGCAAGTCCTTACTTGTAAATGGAGAGCTGCTCTTTCGGCTTTTGCAGTTTGATGGTGATTTCGTGGGCAGGCTGGGAGATGTCAAAATCTTCGCCATACGTGCGGAAGCCATGGGCAATCACCTGGATCCGTAATTTCCCGTAGGGGATTCCGGTGGCTTCAGCTTTGCCGTCGTCGTGCGTCTTCAATTCCAGGCCTTCCTGCTTCTGTTTGCCGTCTTTACTCACCTGGTGCAGGACCACTTCAGCATTCTTCACCGGCTTGCCATTGGCTTCCTTCAGAATAACTATGTTGAGCCGGGCGACGGCCTTGCCCTCAGTCGGTTGCGGCTGGATCTGGCTTTGCTGAGCGGAGGCCGTGAGGGTAAGCATGATTACCCAAGTCATTTGTTTGAGGGACGACATATCAGGTATTTTACCTCTAAAAATCTGGAACCCGCGCATCCATGCCGGGAATGTAGGCTTTTCAACGACTTAAGCTTCAGGGTTTCCACTATCCCGGCCCCCGGCTGCTGCTTGGGGAGGCCCGCACACTAGTTCAATGACTAAAGTTTAATAACGTTTTCCTCCGTAATATTGACAGGGCCTCCAGCGCCGGGTACCTTGTAATTTCCCATCCAGATAAGAACTCCCCTAAAGACATATATGGCTTTAAGGAGAAGTGCGTCCGCAGGCTTAACGCATGCGGAATTGACTTCCCCCGAGGGGCTGAGAACAAAGGGATTATGCAATTTCGACCACCTAAGGGTGGCGAAATGCAACTCCGTAATTGATCCTCAAGGAGCGCGGTAATGACCCGAAACCAGCGTGGCCGAAGACACAGCCTGCCTCTCTCACCCAGCAGCAACCGCAATCGCGGAATGCAGGGCTTCACCTTGGTTGAGTTGCTCGTCGTCGTGGTGGTGAGTCTGATTGCGGCCGCCGTTACGTTCATCAACGTTACCCCAGCTCTGCGCCAGTTGCATGTCGACAACGCTTACGCCACTACAATCTCCACCATGGATTCGGCCCGCGCAAGGGCCACCTCGTTGCGCCGCACTTACCTGGTCACGTTGACTTTGCCGGGAACTATTACTATTACCGATGCCGTGGATGCCACAGCGCCTCCGGTGATGGTTTCCACGTTGCCCTCGGATGTTTCGTTCGACGCCGAGTCAGGCATACCGGCCACCAACCCGACGGCGCCTGATCGTCTAGGCAACGGTCAGCCCGATGGGCCAATCTGTTTCGATATTGGCGTCACCGTGAACTGCTCCAACTCTTTTCTCTTTTATCCCGATGGTTCGGCCCGGGACGCGGCGGGCAACGTAAACAACGGTGTGGTTTACATAGCACGGCCAGGTGAAGTAAGGACTTCGCGCGCAATCACCCTTTATGGCCTCTCCGGCCGCCTGCGTGGCTGGCGTCTGGCCCAACTTACCGGCGGCGCGGCAACAAATTACTGGAGGCAGCAATGAGCCCTAAGAATCTTCAACAGCGCAAGAACAGCAAGGGCATCTCCCTGGTTGAAGCGCTCATCGCTATGGTCGTGCTCACTGTGGGCATGATCGGCTTGTTGAGCACGCTCACATTCGCCATGGCCGCGACGCATTCCTCCGGCCAGGACATGGTCGCCAAAGGGCTTGCCGCGGAAGCCATGGAGAACATCTTTACCGCCCGCGATTCGGCCCAGTTGGTATGGCTGCAAATTCAAAATCAGGGAGCAGGCACAACTCCCGACGGAATCTTTGTGCCCGGCATTCAGCCCATCAACGTGGTACCCACCACCGGCACCAACGCCGGCCTGATTAACACGGTTCAGTACATCGGTTCGCCGGCCAAGGTTCTTACCACGCCCGGGCCCGACGGAATCATGGGCACGGCAGACGATAGCATTGTGCCGCTGATCAATTTCAAGCGAAGCATTTCCATTGTCTCGGTTCCCGGATCGAGCGACCAGTTGCGCACGATAACCGTTGTGGTGCAGTACACTACGCCGCCGCTCAACTCAATCCACGTTTACACCTTGCAGGGATACATCTCCCAGTTCCGATAGAGGCCACTTTATGAATCGTTCGGTTAGAAAATCCGCGGCTGGTTTCACGCTCGTTGAAATGTTGGTGGCCGTGTTTGTGAGTGCTCTGATCATGGGCAGCGCCGTCACCCTGTTCAAAAAAGGCGTTGATGTCACCACCATCACCAGCCAGCGGGCCCAGATGCAGACAGACCTCCGCGCCGCGGAAGACATGATCATCAAGGACCTCAGCATGGCGGGCGCTGGAATGTGGCAGGGCGGCATTGCCGTACCCGCGGTAGCTCCGGCCCCACGATATGGCTGCGATCTGGCGGGCGTTTGTTACGTTACTGCCACGTTTCCGACATTCCCGACTTTAGGTATTAGCAACACCGCCTATTACATGTTGGCCGGCCCCAGTAAAGGACCGGTGATCACCGTAGGCCAGCCGGCTACAGACACCGTCACCATGATCTACGCCGATCAGCAATTCTTGCTGAACGATTACGTCATGACGATCAACGCGGCCGGCACTGCTGCCACTTTCACCCCGCCAGCTTTTATCCCCAACCCCGTGCCTCAAGACGTAGACGATCCCGTGGTGGGAATCAAACCTGGAGACGTCCTGCAACTGACGACGAAAACCGGACCGGCCTTGGTCACCGTCACCGGTAATGTCACCAAGGCGGGAGCCGGGGCCGCGACAATCTGGACCGTTCCGTTTGCGAACGGTGACATCCTGCATCTCAACAATTCCGCTTCTCCTGTTGGCGTACAGGCGATCAAAGGTGGAACCAACCAGTCGGCCACCAGAGTTTTGATCATCACCTATTACATCGATACCATTACTGATCTTGCCGGCAATGTAACTCCCCGTTTGATGCGGCAGGTAAATACGCAAAAACCCGTTCCGCTGGCCGACAACATCATCAATCTCAAGTTGACCTATGACACCTATGACGATAACGGCGTTCTGCAAAGCGAATTACCTGACGCCGGCGCCGGCAGTACTCCGGCGATAACGCCCGCTTTGATCCAGAAGGTCAATCTGGCGGCCCTCACGGCCCGCACCGCAACACGGGGGCCCATGGGTTTCCAGGGATTGAACCTTCAGACGCAAGTCAGTGTGCGCAATCTAAGTTTCAAGAATCGCTATCAGTAAAAGCACGGGGAGAGTCCATCATGCATTCGAAAAAGTTCAGGAAGATCGGAAAATCGGGTAAGCACAATTTGAATGGCGGCACATCCCACTCGCGCGGATTCGCGTTGTTGGCGGCTTTGCTGCTCGTGGTGTTGCTGTCAGCAATCTCCATTGGCTTGCTTATGATGGTGAGATCGGAAGGCATGGCCGGCGGCTATGACGGCCAGAACACCATGGCCTACCATGCCACGGAAGGCGCCATCGAAAAGATGACCACGGACCTCGCCAACGCCTTTACCACCATCCAGGCTCCCCAGGTTTCGGACATCACCGGACTCTCAAGCAAAGTCCCCGCCAATACGCCTACTGTGCAGTATTTGGCCTACAACTTTACGCCAACCCTGGACCCGGCAACCGGAAAGATCGCGGCCACCTACAAGCTGATTCCCAATGGACCGAACGCCGGACTCTTCGCGCAGACCATACAGGTACAGTTGCAAGCCACCACGCAAACCGGCTTGAACGCGCAAGCGTCATTGATACGCGGCGTGGAAGTGGCGCTGATCCCGGTCTTCCAGTTTGGTGTGTTCTCAGATAGCGATCTGGGTTTCTATAGCAGCCCGAACCTGACTTTCAACGGACGCGTCCATACCAACCAGGACTTGTACCTGGGCGTCTCGGTGGGTGCCACGGTCACGTTCAACGACAAAATCACGGCGTTCGGAAACGTTGTCCGCCAGGTTTTGCCGAATGGTTTGGCGTCTTCAAGCAATAACAACACCGGAACCGTGGACATTCTTTCCGCTGCGGGCGGCTGCTCCGCGGGCGCAGGCCCGAATTGCAAATCCATGGCCATCACGGACGGAAGCGTCACTGGCGGTCCGGCTTCAGCCCAGAATGCGAGCTGGCCCACGGTGTCCAAGAGCACGTACGCGGGCTGGATACTTGACGGCAACTACGGCGGCCCCAATGGCACTGGTGCGGTCAAGCTGGT
>JANXPR010000271.1 GCA_025357215.1 Acidobacteriaceae bacterium
CTGGGCATTGGCGCGAACACGGCCATCTTTAGCGTGGTCAACGCGGCGCTATTGCGCCAACTGCCTTACCGCGATCCCGGCAAACTGGTACAGATCAACGCCAGCCTGCGCGGACTGGGGGCCAGCAACGTGCCGTTCGCCGTTCCGGAATTTGAAGACCTCCGAGATCGCGCCGGCATTTTTGAGTCTGTCTCCACGGTATGGCCGGTGCCAGCAAACCTTACCGGCGGTGAGCATCCGGCAAGGGTGAACCTGTTGGGAGTGAGTCCCAGTTATTTTGAGATGCTGGGCGCGCGGCCGCGGATCGGGCGCCTGTTCGATAAGCGCGATGTGGCGGAAGGCTTTGCCGAGGCCGCGATCATTAGTGACAGTTTGTGGAAGCGGGAATTTGGCGGCGACCCAGCCATTTTGGGCAAACAAGTCAGAATGGACAACGATCTCTATACCATCGTTGGCATTTTGCCCCAGGATTTTCGTGACCCGCTGCCGGCAACCGCCAACCCGCCAGACGTGTACGCAACCGCGGGCTTCCACGCGGCGCCCTTTCCGCCGCCAATGAGAAGGATCCGGCTCCTGCCCGGATTGGTTGGACGTCTAAAGCCCGGAATTTCTTTCCAGGAAGCGCAGACGCGGTTGCAGGCGTTCACTGAAACCACGCGCCGCGAGAACGCCGGTGACTACCCGGCGACTTCTGGATGGAACCTTGCGCTGACGCCACTGAAAGACACCGTGGTGGGCAACACCCAGACACTTTTGCTTTCCATTGTGCTGGCCGTGGCCGTGATCCTACTGATCGCCTGCGTGAATGTGGCGAGCCTTCTGCTAGCCAGATCTTCAGCGCGGCAACGTGAAATTGCCGTGAGGACGGCACTGGGCGCCACGCGCGTCCGCATTGTGCGGCAGCTTTTGACGGAGTCCGCGGTACTGAGCATGGCGGCCGCCGCTGCCGGGGTGCTAGTGGCAATGCTGGTGGAAAAATCACTGGTCGCGTGGATGCCGATTCAGCTTCCGCACGTGAATTCCGTTCAGATTGATGGCCCGGTGCTGGCGTTTACGCTGGCGGTGGCCATGCTGACCAGCGTGGTATTCGGGATGGCCCCGGCGCTGCAAACATCCCGCGTGGACGCGAACGCACTCAAGCAGGATGGACGCAGCGGTGGCGCAACGTGGCAGTCCGGGCGTTCGCGCAAATTGCTGGTGGGAGCCGAAGTCGCGCTATCTCTGATGCTGGTAGTGTCCGCGGGTCTGATGCTTCGCACTTTCTGGGACTTGCTGCACGTGGACCCGGGATTTCGGTCAGCGAATGTTTTAGCGGCCAACGTTTGGTTGCCGGTGCCCAACGACCCCAAGACAGATGTTTATGCCACTAACCAGCAGCGCGCGCCATTTGTCCGTGAAGTGGTGCGGCGACTGCAACAAATCCCCGGAGTGGAACATGCCGCGTTGGCCAGCGCGTTGCCGCTGCGCACACCGTTAACACCTACCGGATTTCACGTGGATGGCAAGGAAGAAAAAGGCGACGTACCAACCGCGATGGGCGTTGTGGTGACTCCGGATTTCTTTGGTGCGATCGGTGGAACGCTGGTGCGTGGCCGCATGATCATTGACGCCGATGATGAAAATGCGCCGAACGTCATCCTGGTGAATGAAGCGGCGGTGCGAAACTTCTGGCCGGGAGAAGATCCGGTGGGACGTCGCATCCGGCCAGCGCGCGAGATTCTAGTGAACGGTAAACCGCAGCCTCCGCCTTGGATGACCGTGGTGGGGGTGGTCCGCAACATCAAGTTCAATAGTCTGGATGAAGATAAAACGCCGCACGTCTATCGGAGCATGTATCAGGTCTCCGGCAAGTTTTTTAACGTTGTGGTGAAAGCGACGGGCGATCCCGCGGCGCTGGGACGGGAAATCCAGAAGCAGGTGCAGTCCGTGGACCCCAGCTTGCCGGTTTCAGACACGGTAACCATGACCGACGTGGTGAATCAGTCCGTGGGCGCGCGCAAATTTGCGGCGTCACTGATCGCGTTGTTTGCCTTGCTGGCCCTGGGACTGGCGGGAGTAGGAGTCTATGGAGTTGCGTCTTACAGCGTGGCGCAAAGAACACGCGAGCTGGGCATCCGCGCGGCGTTAGGCGCCACCGCCAACGATCTGGTGAGCATGGTGCTGCGTGATTCCATGGCGCCCGTCTTGTTCGGCCTGCTTGCGGGATGCGCCGGGGCATTGCTGGGCGCGAAGTTGATCGCGTCACTTTTGTTCGGCGTGCGTTCCACAGAGGTGTGGATTTATCTGCTGTCCGCGGTTGTGCTGGTAGTCATCGGCTTTGCGGCCAACTACATTCCGGCGCGGCGCGCAGGACGCGTGGACCCGAACACCGCGCTACGCTACGAGTGAATCACGGACTTGTTAGCAAATGATGGGGATTATTCCTGCCACTGCCATTCGGCGTAACGCTTCCGCAACTCGGCCTTGAGCAGCTTGCCGGTGGAGGTGTGCGGCAACTCGGGGACAAAGACAAAATCGTCCGGCAGTTGCCACTTGGCGAACTTGGCCGCGAGGAAGCCGCGTAACTCGTCGGCGCTGGCTTCCGCTCCGGGCTTGAGCACAACGATGGCCAACGGACGCTCTTGCCACTTTTCATGACGCACGGCAATGACCCCGGCTTCACGCACCGCGGGATGGCTCATCAAACTATTTTCCAGATCGACGGAGCTGATCCATTCGCCGCCGGACTTAACCAGATCTTTGCTGCGATCGACCAAGCGCACGCAACCGTCGGGATCAATGGCGGCGACATCACCGGTGCGGAACCAACCGTCGGGGCTCCAGCGGTCATGCGTTTCCGACGCGTGGTAATAACTGCTTGCCACCCACGGGCCGCGGACTTCAAGTTCGCCCACGGTCTGTCCGTCCCAGGGAGCGATGCCGTGATCGTTGACGATGCGTGTTTCCACAAACGGTAAAGGCCATCCTTGTTTCGTGCGCTGGGCGTATTGCTGGTCCGGCGGCCAGGCGAGCATGGCCGGTCGCAGATGGCCAGCGGTGGCCAGAGGAGAAGTTTCCGTCATGCCCCAGGAATGGTTCAGGCACACGCCGTGGCGGTCGAGCCCGCGCGTCAGGCTTTCCGGCGGGGCGGTGCCGCCGCAGAGAATACGAACCGGTTTAGGCGGACGCCAATCCGCACCGCGCTTTTCCATTTCCGCCAACACTGCAAGCCATACAGTGGGAACAGCGCAACTGAGCGTGATCTGCTCGTTGACGATGAGGTCGAGCAGGCTTGCTGAATCAAGGAACGGTCCGGGATAAACGATCTTGCAGCCG
>JANXPR010000410.1 GCA_025357215.1 Acidobacteriaceae bacterium
CCCGACCTCACCGCGGCGCTCCCGCCTTCCATAATCGATGCGGCAGCAGATAAGTGAATCCAGCGAAGCCTTCCCATGTGGTGGAAGTACCCGTCAGGCCTCGATTAAAGCCAGCGTCCACGACAAGATTTTTGCGGACAGGATATGAAAGCGCCCACAGGCTTCCCACGGCGTTGCCGCCGGTGAGCGGCTGCGAGAAATGCCACAGTTCGCTGGCGACGGTGAATTTCTTGAGTGGATGGGAAACCGAAACGGTTTGTCCAAACTGGCCGCGCCGCAGGCTGCCGTCTTTTTGTTCATTGAACATGCCGTTGATGTCGAAATGAAATCCAACAAGGTCCGTGCTGATGAGCAATACCGCACTGTTTTCTGGCGTGCCAATGTCGATGTCCGGCGCCGTTCCGGCGTAAACATGATGGAAATAACTAACGGAAATCGTCGGCTTGGCTTTCTCGCCGTGCACAAGCACCGCCTGGAAGCCGGCGAGCACGTCGCCCGGATCGAATTGCTTCACCGTGCCCTGTCCGCTATGGACAAACGGTTCGCTTTGTACCAGAAACTGCAGCCGCGGATGCACCGTCAGCTTGGTCACCTGGTTCACGCCCAGGCGGCTGGAGAAATCCGGCGAACCGGTTGCATAAAGAATGCCGTTTTCAAACTGCAAATAGCCCACGGGCGTAAGCGTGGCTGGCGTGGCAACTGTAGGCCGCGCCGGATTGGCTTCCGGAACGGAATCGGCATTGGTTTCCGTCTGTGCCTGAGTGAAACGAGCGGTCGTCGTGAGACATAGCGCAAGAATAACTGCCCTACCCCAATGCCCGCGATTTCGGCAATCTCTCCTCCCCCCTACCCCCTGCCCTTTAACTAGGATTCGAAAGGACTTATAGAGTTCATGCCAAGGGATGGGTTTTGCCTTTCCGATCACGGCGATCCCGTTGCGATTTCGGCGATCCCGTCGATTCGGCCGCTTTGCGGCCCCCCTCCCCTCCCCCGTCATCCCAACATCTAAAGTTGAGCCGTCTTGGCGGCGTGAGCGAAGCGGGAGTCGCCAGGCGAAATCCTGAGTGAGCGCAGCGAGTCGAAGGATCTGTTCCACCACCCCTCCCCTTCATCCCAATATCTAAACGACTTACACGACTCATCCCAAGCGACACTCAGTTAAGGCTCGAGACATGTACTTTCCTGAATGGCAGATTTTGGGGTCGCTTCCCCTGCTAAAACGCAAAACGCAACGGATTATTCCGTTGCGCCCTCTTTCTGGTCTTGTCCCGTCGCTCAAGATGTTGTTCCAACACAGATAGAAACTGCTTTATTATAGGCGAAAATGTGACGAAAGTCAAGTGGAAAGGCCGGCACCGGCTTCAACCGTCACGGTTTCTGTTGCGCCGCTAATGGCCAGGACCAAGCCAAGATTCACCGGGACCACCGAGCGGACATCAATATCCTGATCCTGTGACTGCGGCGCGAAGCCCGCGCTGGTAATGGTGACGATAAGGGTTTGAAAGAAACGTTGGGAATAGTGAATTTTCCCGTGCCGTCCGTGATCGCCGTCCGCGCAAACCCGCTCACGGGATTGTGGACTCAGCTTGGCCTTGGGAACAACGGCCCCCGTGGGATCGGTGACTGTTCCCTGAATCGTGCCGGAATTTCCTGACGTCTGCGCCTGGGCGCGAAAACCAAAAATTAATAAAAGAGCAAAATACAGAAACGCCGTCAAAAGCAGGACGCTTCTCTGTAAGACGCTTCTCTGTAAAGAGATACGCATGACTCCTCCTGAAAATGGGTCAAAAAACTGATTTTTATTGGAAAGAAGACAGAATCAGTTAGACCAACGGAGGAGGACGGCTGAAGAGCGCGAACGAGGCTGGATTGTTGTAAGAATCGGAATCGGCGGCGGCCGGCAGAAAATCCGTGACATGAAACGAAAAACACAGCGCCGACGAAGCCGGGACTTGAATTGCAGAATGAGCAACCTGGCAGACCGAGCAGTGTTTTGCGTCATTGACCAGGTCCGCGGGGTGAATGTGCAGGGCCTGCACGCCGGCCGACATCACCACCAGGAACAGGCACAGGCCTATCACCCGCGCCTTGGCGCGCGACAACTGAACGATATGGCGGTCTTGAAATTTCACTTACATCCCACGAATGTATGGTGCACGATAGCACGAAATCGTTTCGGCCAAACCCAAAAAAATCACACTTGCAGCACGTCGCCGTCTCGTGCCACAGTCCGGTAAAGCACCGGATTGACGAAAAAGCCCAGGAACAAACGCGAGATCAAACCGGCCACAATCACAATGGCAAAGGGCTTTTGCGTATCGGAGCCAATGCCCGTGGAAAACGCTGCCGGTAACAGTCCCAGGCACGCCACCAGTGCGGTCATCATAATGGGACGCAGCCGCAGCAGTGCCGCCGACCGCGTGGCTGTGGGGATGTCCATGCCCTCGTTTCTCATTTTGTTGATATAAGAAACCAGGATCACGCCGGTTTCCACCGAAACGCCCATCAACGCCAGTAAGCCCAGCACGGACGACACGCTGAACGGAGTATGCGTGAGCTTGAGTGCGATCAACGCTCCTACCGGCTCGGTCATTATCACGTCCAGGGCGATGATGGCCGGGAACTTGAAGTTGCCGTACAGCGCAAACAGGATAAAAAAGATCAGCATCAGCGCCAGCGGTCCCACGACAGTGAGCTGCTCTTTGGCTGCGAGAAACTGGTCATATTCGCCGCCCCACTCCGTGCGGTATTCGGCGGGGATGGTGACATTCTTCTTGACCGCGCGTTGTCCTTCTTCCACGGCGCCTTGCAGGTCACGGCCTTCAATGCTGTATTGCACGCCGATGTAGCGCGAGTTGTTCTCGCGATAGATGAACGACGCGCTGTTGCCCTGGTGGATTTCCGCCAACTGGCTGATGGGAATCTGTTGTCCGTCTGGCGTGCCTACCAGCAGGTTCCCGATCTCTTGTGCATTGCTGCGGAACTGCGGCTGCATACGGACGACCAGGTCAAACAGCTTTTCACCCTGCACGACCTGCGTGGCGGTCTGCCCTCCCACGGCCGCCTGGATCACCGCTTCCACGTCCGCCACGTTGATGCCGTAGCGCGCGATCTTCTCGCGGTCCACGTTGATCACCAGGCTGGGCTGGCCCAGTTCACGCACCACTGTGAGTCCGGTATAGCCAGGAATGTTGCCCAGGGTTTTCTTGATCTCCAGAGCCTTGTTTTCCAATACCTGGAGGTCACTGCCGTAAATCTTTACCGCCAGAGAGCTTTTCAGGCCGGTAAGCGCTTCATCCACGGCATCTTCCGCCGGCTGCGTGTAGTTGAAAATAACTCCCGGAAAAGCTTTGAGCTTCTTGTCCACGGACGCGATCAACTTTTCCTTGGTATCAATTTCGCCGCTCCAGGATTTATCACTGTACGGCTTAAGTCCCACGTAAAACTCAGCGTTAAAGAAGCCCGTTGGATCGGTGCCATCGTCAG
>JANXPR010000449.1 GCA_025357215.1 Acidobacteriaceae bacterium
GCGGGCTTTCATGCCAAAGATCAGCAGGGTACCCATTACTGGATTGAAGTTATCGGCGGAATATTAGGCGGTTACACAACCTCGATGACCTGCCCCCCGTTTTTAGTCCAGGGATAATGAGACTTTCTCCGAGTTTTGGGTGTCGAGCATAGCAGGTTCAGGTTGATTCCCGCAGCCGTCGAGGCTGTGGGAAAGTGGGAAACGCGAAGCGTTTTCCAAGGCGGCCCGGCCGCCGTCTTTTCCACAGTCCCCGGCCGCCGATTTTGCAAATTCCTCCGGGGTACGATAGCCGAGCGCTGAATGCGGCCGGCATTGGTTGTAGTCCAGGCGCCAGGCTTCGATGATCTTGCGCGCTTCAGCCAGGCTCATGAACCAGTTTTCGTTTAAGCACTCGTCGCGCAAGCGCCCATTGAAGCTCTCCACGTATCCGTTCTCCATTGGCCGGCCGGGCTGGATATAGTGCCACCGGATTCCGTTCTCGTACACCCACTGGTCCAGCACCCGGCTGGTGAATTCCGGTCCGTTGTCGGAGCGGATTTGCCTCGGCAACCCACGCCGGACTTTCAGTTCTTCCAGCACGCGCACCACACGCGCTCCACTGAGCGAGGTGTCGACCTCGATGGCCAGGCACTCACGCGTATAGTCGTCCACGATGTTCAGCGTCCGGAACCTTCGCCCTGAACTCAACGCATCCGTCATGAAGTCGATCGACCACACCTGGTTGGCTCCCGTGGGCACCAGCAGCGGCTGGCGCATGCCCGACCGCTTCCGTCCCCGCTTGCGTTTCAGTCCCAGCTTCTCTTCCACATACAGCCGGTAGATTCGCTTGTGGTTCACCTGCCAGCCCTCCCGCAGCAGCAACACCTGCAACCGCCGGTAGCCGAACCGTCGTCGCGTCTCTGCCAGCTCGCTCAGCCGGCTCCGCAGATGTCCGTCTTCCCGGCGCCGCCGTCGATACCGGCAAGTCCCTCGATCCATCTCCACCAGCCCACAGGCGCGTCGCTGGCTTACTCCCACATCCACTTGCATCACCAGCACCGCCTCTTGCCGCATCTGCGGGCTCACCATTTTTTTGCTACCACCGCCTTCAACGCCCGGTTGTCCAGCGTCAGCTCCGCCACCACGTGCTTGAGTTGCCGGTTCTCATCCTCCAACTGCTTCAGCCTCTTGGCTTCGCTCAGCTCCAGCCCACCGTACTTCGACTTCCAGCGATAGAAACTCGCCTTGGTGATCCCGTGCCGCCGGCACAGTTCTCCCGTTTCCACCCCGGCCTCCGACTCCTTCAGGATGGTGATGATCTGCTCTTCGTTGAATCGACTCTTTCTCACTTCTCCTCCTCGGCCCTGGCGGGCCATCTTAATGGAGAAGTCTCATTCAGGCTGGACTAGTTTTCGGGGGGCAGGTCAAACCCGATAGCGGTCAAGAAACCATCGGCTAGGGGGGCAATTGCGGGTGGCAGACGCAAGAAGTTACCAAACAGAGAAAAAGGGCGAGACTCGGGGTTCTGGTTGATATTGATGGTAGCCATGGTGGGGGATTATAGACCCATTCAACGAGCGGAAGCGTGCCCTCCCTTTTGTAGTTGTTCTGTCTGATAAATTCTGTTATCAGACCAATCATCGTGGTAAATGATAAATGATGCTTTCTTTCGGACTAACAGCCAACGTGTCCGGTGGCTAACGGATTCGGTTCACGGTGGCGCGGGAGACCTTAAGGATGTTGGCCACGTTCTCATCTTTGGGGTTTTTGAGCCTCTTTTGTGCGGTCCGCTTGAGCCAACTGTCTAATTCCTCAACTCGTTCATCTCGGCGCAAATGTTCGTGAAATCCGATGACGAAAGGCTCCTGCGAATTGTCGATGAGAAGATCCACATAACGCTCCAGGTCTCTCAGGTACGAGTGATCAACGTTGCGACGCAACTCAACCCAGTGTGCTCGCTCCTCTGCGGCTTTCACCAAGTTTCCTGTGCGCGCAAAGCACTCGGCCAGTAAGAGCCTAACTTCAGCTTCGAGCAATGGATCATTTTCAATTTTCTTAAGAGCTGTCTGGAGCGGGTCCAGGGCGAAAGTCCAATCGCCAATACGGTTCAAAGCGTAGCCACGCAGGACGTGATATTCGAGCTCGAATTCGCGCTGAGACCGCTGGATGAGTCTACCGAGATCGTTGAGTTTCTCATTCACCTTGTTACGGGCCTCATCCAAATGGCATGCCAGACGCACATCCATAAACCGATGGCGACATTTCCAATGCGGATCAGCGTGCGAGCTGAGTTCCTTAAAATCCGAGGTGAACTTGCGAGCTTTTTCCAAAACCTCGTTACGCTCCGTTTTCGAATCGCCGCTCTTGGGTGACCACGTGAGAAAATCAACCCAATCAAGATAACCGCGCGCCAACTCCTGCACCGCCCGAAGCTGCCCTACCAACGATTTCATCTGCTGGTAAATGCGGAGTTGTTTCTCAAGGGCACGCATTTCCCGTTTGTATTCATCGCTTCCGGTGGCGGTGAGTCGCCTAGCGATAGTGGCTAGTAAAAACTTCACGAGTTGCTTCATCGCTTGATGCCCGGTCGGTAGCAGGAGCGTGTCCGCGCTCAATAGAAGGCGCTTGGCCCTTGTCAAACGACCGCGGTTGAGCTCCGTCCATCCAAAACCAAACCCAAGGATGCGGGCAGTACAAATGACCGCAAAATCGCGGTGCTCGCTTTTCAACTTGGCGTCGAGACCAATCTGCTGGGTCTTACTGCCGTCTTTCGTTCCGGGAGCAAGGGATTCCAACTTGATCTTCAGCCGCAGGTTGGCATGCTCTTGGGAACACAACAAATCGTGCTCGACTTCCTGAAATCTTCGCAGGCCCCTCAAGCAATGCGAGCGGTAATAGTAGAGGCGGGATAGCGTGCCGTGAGGCGTGTATCCGTCGCTAGCCAGATGGCGCGAGACGACTATTTCGAGCTGGTCGAGATGGCGCAACCCACGTTCGAAAGAGTTCTTTTCGTAAAATCGAAAGAAAATGTAATTCATCAACAGCCAAATCGCCTGCCGCAACAACTTTTGGTCGGCCAAGTATTCCTGAGGCAGCGTTGGTGCGCCTTTCTCAGCGCTCTTGTCCAGGGCAATAAATAACTCGGCAGCATTTCCTTTTCCGGGCTGTGGCTCCAAGGCGTGAACGGCATCCTCGATGCGCCCGAACATCGCGTGATATTCGGCAACGAGACTTTCATACAGGAGCGATTCGAGCCGTGAAAACTGCGTTCTCTTCGGTTCAAGGCGGGACAGAACTCTCTGAGTCTCATCCTGCAATAGGCTTGGCGAGTCTGTGTCGTCGCCCAGAGGAAGTCCATTGCGGACCAGGAGCCTCAACGTTTTCAGTTCTGGGCGCGTTTGCCCAGAAATGAGCAGCACTCTTCTCCTGCGAGATTCAGCTTTCATCATACCGTGATAACAAACGCGCCATCGGGCTGCGTTTTTACATCGAGATTGTATGCACTTAGGAGGATCTGTGTACAGAAGAATCCATAGCAGATCACTTGGAAGCGTTGCCGTAGCGATCATGGTATTAGCTTCCTTCGCAAGGCAAGCGGCGGCCAGCCAATGTCAAGGGTTGAAAGGCCTGGCAAGGATGAAATGCGAACTTACGCAGCGCATTGGTTCACAAACGAATCCTCTGCCGACACCCAATCCGGAGGTAATTCTGCAACAGTATGTAAACGAGGTGCTCAACCGTCCGTCAATAACGACGGGCTTCGCCGACGCCCGTTATGACGAGACTTTGCCCGAGACGTTCAGCCCAGGGTGGTTCCTTTCCTTCGGCGCCCTTGGTCGTACACCGGAAGGATCGCTACTACTACGGCCCGGCGCTTACGAAGGCGTAGTTCAAAGTTATTGCCTGCACGCTGGTACTTTCGGCCCGAGCAAAGGGACTGGCTATTGCCCTGCGCCTCTTCGCGGACCGAAAGCCGAATTGGTACGTAGTATTCTGCGCGCGTCGGCACTGCACCCGGAAGTGCATCAGCATGACATTCAACTCTTGCTTTGGGCGATTATTGCGCGGGCTGACTATGAGCATATGCCGCCACAACTACAGCAGACCGCTACGGCTCTGCTGTCCCAAGAACAGCTTGAACAATTGAACGGCGGGCTGCTCAGCCAGGTGCCAGTGAATCTGCGGCTGCCCTTTGAACGCAAGCTCGAACAGGAAGTGGCCAAGCTAACTGCGCCTCTGCAAAGAGTCGCTTTGGCGGAAAACAAGATCCGTCAGCAGATGGCGGGTTCTGCGACTTATGAAGCGATTGAAGCTACTGCGGTGTTGACCGCGGTGCTGTCTGAACAAGTGGAACCTTCCCCCATCCAGCGAGGGATCTGGGTGCGGCATCCGCAAGGCTATTATGTGCGTTACCTGCCGGAGGGGTATGCGCGCACCAGAATTCAGATATTCGTGCCGAAATCTGCGAGTGCAATTGGTGAGAAAGGCGTGGTCGTGCCTGTCTCGTATCCGATTCAGGCGAGTGCGGCTTCGGACATGGTGTTTGATCCGACGGAAGAAATAGCGGTGCCCGCCAATACGGGAAGCCAGCGCTTGGCGATGACAAGCCGCGCTGCAAATGGGGACTCCGTTCCGAGTTGCCCTGCCATGTATGTGAGCGTGGCGGCGGGTGACGAACTGGTGCCAAGGCCACCCATAATCGCAGACGTTCCACAGATGGATTTCTGGAATCTCTTCTGGGCAATGTTTGAAAGAAGCCCGGTGGGAGTATTCGTTGCAGGGATATTTACGCCCAGTCAGATTGCGGATGACGAGCTGGCGGGGGCACTGCGACAGTGCCCACCTGTTACCGCTCAAAAACCCACAAGAACGTGTTCCGATGAAGTTTTCGCTGATCTGAGTTCGCAGCAGGAACGTCTCTGTTCCTTACCCAGTAGATGCTCGGGGCCCACTCATCAGGAGAAGACCGATCCTGCAGCACGAGGAGCGTACTGCGCGCGCTTACTTGGTAACATAGACAAGTTCCAAGCTTGCATCAACATCCGACAGCGAGTAATGGACGAGTGCTATGGTGGAGGCGACGATCCTCACAAAGCGAAAATTCAAGAATTGAAAGACAAGGGACTTCAGAAGTGTGCGGAGTTTTACTCCCAAAATTGTGGGGAACCACCAATTCAATGACTAATCAAATGTCGGAAAAACCGAATATTGAGGAGGTCATAAGCGAGATCAATGAGGCCTTCAGTGGCACCACGATTCCAGCCGATGACAATATCGTGTTCACCGACTGGCTTAATGTTGATCCAGAGTACGATGACATATGGCGCAGATTCAAAGGCAAGTTGTGGGTGGATGTCTCAGCTGAGGACATGGTCCAACGTAGAAACCTCCACCCGTTCACGCCAGACGGATTTAGGTACTTCCTGCCTGCACATATGCTTCTGGTGCTCCAGCATCCAGAAGAGGCTGACACCTTGAATGATTCCCTCATCTGGTCTCTCATTCCGGAAGCAGGGGAAGGATTGTTTAAACGAGACCGGTTTTTTGCAATTGTTAGCCGCCTGACAGCGACGCAGAAGAAAGCTGTTAAGAGTTTCCTTGGCTTTTTGTGTAAATGGCGTGCGAATGAATACGGAACGGACGGCGCGCCGTGTAGAGCATTACGCACATACTGGGATCAACCAGGAATAACCTGAATTCTTGAAGGGACACCTTTCCCATGACACCTGCCTGTGCAAAATGTAACAGCGAGAAATCGAAGCTGCTTCGCAACAGGGGTATTCCTTTGGATGCCGAGGCGCAAACACCTCAATGAACCGAACGATAAGGGCCGCTGTTTTCCCTTTGATCAATTTGTTCTCATCCTGTTGTCACACAGGCAACGTTCAAACCGTAGTGTGCGGGTATTCTCTTCCTTCGGTTGTGACAAATAACAGGTCAATTTGGTGACATTTAGCGCTTCAACATACACAAACAAATACAACCTGTTTTGGCGCTGATGGATTACCTCCCATAAAAGAGGTTATGGGTGGTAATCCGATTGACCGATCGAGGACGTTCCGCTATGGTGGCTCGGGTTTCACAATGACAGTTTGTAATTTGTGAGCGAGCCGCGCACCGAGATCATCCCAGCGATTCGACCATCGGAGTTTCCGGTGCCGGCGATCATCGCGGCGGCCGGTGATAAAGCCAGCGAGCATTTCCTCGAATTCTTCGCGGCGACCATCCGCAACAAAAACACGCGCGCGGCCTATGTCACGGCCGTTGCGCAGTTCTGCAGCTGGTGCGACGAGCACGGCCTGCAGCTCGCTACTATCCGGCCGCTGCATGTCTCGGCCTATATTGAGTCCAAGCCACTGACGGCACCCTCCATTAAGCAGCACCTCGCGGCTCTGCGTGGGCTTTTCAACTGGCTCGTCATTAAGCAGGTCGTTCCCGATAACCCGGCGATGTTCGTCAAAGGTCCGAAATTCAGCCGCACCGTGGGCATCACACCCATCATGGAAGCTGAGCAGGTCCGCGTACTGCTCGATTCCATAGCGGTCACGCGCAATATTAAGGTAGCGAAGAAACACGGCGGGGGCGTGAAGGAGGTTGCGGACATCAAAGGCCTGCGCGACCGGGCAGTGATTGCCATCATGGCCTATACCTTTGCGCGCGTGAGCGCCGTAGTGGGGCTAAAACGGGGAGCTTACCGACTGGAAGGGAAACGCGCGCGGCTGCGGCTCCTGGAAAAAGGAAACAAGGAAAAGCTGGTCTGGCTGCACCGGGAGGCGGAAGAATTTCTGGACGCCTACATCGCGGCTGCCGGTATTGAGGGGGCTGAAGCGCCGCTTTTCCAGACGCTCGACAAGGCGCACCGGCTCACGGGCGTTGCCATCACGAGGCGGGATATGCTGCGCGTCGTCAAGGAACGCTGCGGCGCGGCGGGTTTGGCGGAGGAATTCTGTAATCATACTTTCCGGGGTACGGGCATTACCGTGTTTCTGCACAATGGCGGAGCGCTGGAAGCCGCCCAGGACATGGCGAATCATTCCGACCCGCGCACGACTAAACTGTATGATCGGCGGAAGGATTTGGCGACGCTAAGCGAGATCGAGCGGCGGATCGCTTTCTAAGCGAACGGCTGTGTCCTTTATTGGGAGGCAAGACGTATGGTCATCATCATGGTCCACTGGCTTATAAAGAGAGGCGTAGAGAACGAACACGCATTCAAGGCTCTGTGGGCGAAAATGAGTATCGATCCCAATACCGGCCTGTACCGCGAGGTGCTCACAAAGCCGGTGGAAGCGGAGGATTCCAAGTTCAACACCTTTAGTATTACGGACAACGCTTACATAACCTACATCAACATCGGCTTTTGGAAAGACATCGAGAGTTTCGACGCCGCAGTGGGTAAATACATTCAGCCTCCGGAGAGGCGCAAACCCTTGGAAGGGCCAAATAAAGACAAGGAAATGCTCGCAGTCTACCGTTACGATTTTGAATTCAAGATTCGCGAGCGGGTTATCCTTGAGAAAATCCTCGACAGAAAAGGTGCTCTTGATTTCCCGGAAGCTGACCTTATATAGCGGCTCCGCGCGGGCTGCGCCAGCGAGAAGCCCCGTCGCATTTTTTTTCAGGAGGCAATCAGTGGCGACGCTGTTTTCGTATGTTGTGGATCATGACCTTGGTTTCGCGCCGAATCCTTATTCCGGTTATTGCACGCTCGTACACTGCAAATTCAGCGGTGGAAGCGGACGGCGCAACATCGTGGAATCCGCGAAAGTTGGTGACTGGGTCCTGGGCGCTGGCGGACAGAACAAGCAGAGCGCCGGCAATGGAAAATTGATATATCTCATGCGCGTGGACGAAACGCCGCCTTTTAACGCATTTCTTGCTGATGCCCGATTCCAGGGGCGTGAGGACTGCAAAGATTTTGAGCATGGCAACGAATTTGCGCTGATTTCCCGACATTTTTTTTATTTTGGTCGGAATGCCGTGGACATTTCTGTACTTCCGCCTGATCTTGCAAACGGACTTTTCAAGAAAGGGGCAGGTTTCCGGCGTGATTACCCGCCCGATAGGCTTGAACGGCTGGCGAAGTGGTTTGATCGAAACTATCAAATAGGCATGCACGGCGATCCATGTGGCAGTGCAATCATCTCAACCAAACTGCGTCCCCGTACGACATGCGGATGTTCTCAGCGCCCGCAGTTGGGAATACGATGACATATAAAATGAAATTGCCGGAGTGGCTCCACAAGGAGATCCTGAACGACGCCGGCATGGGCGTTCCCGAGATCAGCGACCGCGACATGGCGTGCGCGGTCCTGCCCGATCTAGATTACGAAGCGCAGCTCATCGCCATATCGGATCTGTTACGGCAACACGGCGAAGCCGACACGCGCACCACTGCCCAGATCAGGGAGGTCGAGGATTTCGCGAGGAAAAGCACCGGGCTGCGCAACGAGCGCGCCGTCGATGAGTGGGTGGACTTGTTGCATGGTTCGACATATCAGGGAGCCGCACACAGCATGGCGGCGCTCGGCATGCTCGCACCGCTCATCGAGTCACTGTTCTACCAGGCATTTCAGGGCATCCGAACGCAGTATTACGGGCTCAATGTCATCCCTACAGGCAGTGCACGAAGCGGGATGGCGAAGGCGGATGATTTTTGGGATTGCCACCTCCTTTTCAACCCCACGGCAAAAAGAAAAAAACAAAAAGAGCTGGTCCCCGGCATTATGGAACTGGCCGAGGTGATAGCTTTGACACCACACCTTCCCAGCGATTTGCGTCCAATACTTAAGGCGGTCTTCCGGTATCGGAACAAAATGTTCCACTTCGGCTTCGAGTGGCCTCCCCGGGAGTGTGCGAACTTCGCCAAGGACATTGCCGCAGAAGGCTGGGACGCATGGTTCTCAAGTGCCACGCGAGACAGGGTGCCCTTCATCTTCTATATGACGGATGAGCTGATCAACCTCTCCTTCGACTTGGTGCATAGGCTGCTGGAGGGATTCGGCGCTTATTGCCGGACAAAAATGCCAGTAGGGGAAATCCCGACGGAGATTTGACTTGGCAATGGAGTTTATTCACCGAAGATGTGCAGGATTTCGCAAAGGATAACGAGTCTGCAAACTGCTTGCTCATCCCGAGATAAACGGGATTATCACGTACTTAGCTCAATGGCGAAGGCGCTCCGGGTGTGGCGGCACCTTCGAATCAGTGAGCGGAAATACGAAACATAAGTTATAACTTATGAGAACCGCCACAAAACATAAGCTATGCCTTATTGGGATCGTGATTAATGGCCGCATTCTCTTCAGCTGACAGCTATCGGCGCTTTGAACAGACGGTCAAGCACAAGACCAGATACTTCCACGATCAGCAGGTACGGACTTTCCTTGATACTGTTCTTGAGACCAGCCAGTATCGCAAGGAATCGATCAAGGAATTCTCGGTGCTTTTTCGCGCACAAAGAGGATATACGTGGCGCAAAGATAATGAAGGAGAGCCTGAAGAGATGGAGGTTCCTGCGGCTTTTCCGCCGGAAAGGATGAAGCCCCTTGCGGAATTCGCCGGTGACGGTCGCGTAAACCCCAAAGGTATTCCATACCTGTATCTTGCTTCCTCGCTGGACACAGCGATCGCCGAGGTGCGTCCCTGGGTGGGTTCGTACATCTCTCTGGCACAGTTTGTGATTAGGCGTGAGCTGGTCGTCGTGGATTGCTCGCGCGATCAGCGGAAGTTTCCGTTCTGGCTTGTAAACGGAGAACCCAAGGAAATGCCTCCACAGGAACGCGAGGCGGCTGTCTGGGGAGATATCTCTTATGGATTCTCGCGCCCGGTAACTCCCGATGAGCCGGTGACCGAATATGTCCCGACACAGGTGCTGGCGGAGGCGTTTCATTCTCATGGCTACGACGGAATTGTGTACCGGAGCCTGCTCGCGGACGGATATAACATCGCGTTATTTGACTGCGGCACAGCGGAAGTGCTGAACTGCGGCCTCTACGAAACGCGGTCGATGTCATTCAAGTCGGAACAGTGCGACAATCCATACTTTGTCACTAAATACTGCGATGAGCTAAAAAAGCATCGCGAAGCCGACCGAAAACCAGAGCCGCCGAAGTTTTCGCAGTAGTTGAGTTTTCGGCTGCGCGCATTGATGGCATCAGACGCGTTGCCCTGTAAACAACGTGACTAAGCCTGTTTTGTGGCGCGTTTATTGAAAACGGCTATCCATGCCTCGTGTTCTTCCTTCAGCTTTTCGACCACTCTTTGTGTCCCAATAGCAGAATAACGTCGAAGCATATCGTCCAATATGCGCTTGGGAACTTCGCGTAGCCCGGCCCGGAACACGCGTTCTATCCGCGTCTCGAAATAACTCCAAAAGAGGATTACGATAGAAGCTCTGGGTGATGGGCCAGCACTTGTCGGCAGTCCTGGGAAGCGATCTTCATCGAGTACCGGGCGCTTCCACTCACGCTCCATCATTCTCAGATATACCCAATCTTCATAACGGCCCTCCGCTCCCGCGAAAGCCATAGGTATACGGTATTCTCGACCGCTTTCATCTTGGAAAAGCTGCGATTCCAGGCGGAAGGGCGGATCTCCACAAACATGGCAGGGGCCTTGGAAGCGGCGAATGCCCTGGCATTTGCCGCAAATCGTATAACCACTCCAAAGCGTAGCCCAAGACTTATCGCTCGGAAGCTGCTCATACCACATCAAGGGCGCGGCAGTATCACTCATTCAATGCTCCTCTAGCTCAAGCCTACCGCTACTGCAAAACATCACACGTGCGCAGCAGCATTTGTGCAAATGAGAATGCGCTGGTGCGTAAGCTGGTCTTGGTGAAAAAGAAAATCCAAACCACCAACATCACGCCAGACACAGAAAGCGAGACGATTGCTGGCGAAGACAAGTGGGTTAGCGCGGACCAGTCGAAGATTTGTCCATTTGCGCCGAGAACGTGCTCCTTCGCCAGGGTCCAGAGCAAACATCCGATGGCGACTAAGATTGCCAGCGGCCTTATGCCTAGAGCATTCCTCCGGAATCCGTAGATAACATTTTCGCGGAAGAGCAGGTCGAATTGCTTCCCCGCATCCGGCCGCGTGTGGTCCAGGAGCCACCGCGCACCCGATTGATACGCCTCATCAGCTGTGGCCGGGTCAGCCTTTTCCTGCTGGGCGTCAGGGAACTGGGTATTAATTCTCGTCCCAAGGAAGGCGTGGTAGCGCCGCTTGGTGACGGAATCGACGACGCTGTTGCGGTGGCGGAGGAGCTGGGTTGTCGGCTTGCCACCCCATTCATCAAAAAGCCTTTCCTCCAGACGCTTGCCCAACTCGCGGCAGATGTTGGTCATAAGGAAAAGGCCACCGCAGGAGGCCGCGAGAGTAACCACTCCTGTGAGGGCCGACACGTTGGGGGCGTACAAGAGCGTTATGAGCGCGAGCAGCGGTAGCAGGCAGAGCAATGCCGGATAGAGCCGGGCCTGCCTGTCATAGGGGTCTGTCGCCTTCGCGACAATATCGTCGAGTGTCATGCGGTTTCAGAGCGCGCCTTCTCCGCAAGGGCGAAGTGCTGCACGAGATGCGTGTGAAAATCGTCCCCGATCCTGCGCGTCAGCAAGCATTTTCCGTTTTCGGCAACGGTGCAGAAAACATGCTTCGCTACCTGCTGGTACGCCTGGACGGCGACTCCATAGGGATGGCCATAGGAATTATCGACACCGGCGCTAATGAGCACAGTGTTGGGATTGACGAGTAGCAGCGATTTCGGATTGAGCCCAGTGCGCGCGCCATGGTGGGGCGCAGCCATCACATCGGATGCGAGGTGCTTGCCGAAATAGCGGTTGATACTGTCCCAACGCTCAGTCTCGGTGTCGCCGGTAATCAGATAGCGAAATCCGTTCTGGTCCAGCCCCACCAGCTTGAGGACAATACTGCTATTGTTCGAGTTGTCCATGTCGTCCATGTGAGGCGAGAACAGCTCAAAGGTGAAAAAAGACGCCAGCCCGGTGAGATTGCGCGATTCGACGCGATCTACGCGCACTGAGTGGCGCACCAGCGGGTGCGAGGTCCTTGCGCGCCGGCTCGTATGCCGGGTGATGATATCGAAAACCTCACCCGCGGCGTCCGTATCCTTGAAGACTTTCGGGTACATTACCCAATCAGGCTGGTATCGAGTGAGGATGGACTCCACCCCCGCAGGGCATGCGTGGTCGCGGTCGAGGCCTGTGATTATCAATCCGCGGACGTTGCTCTTCGCCAGGTAGTGATCCAGGCTCTTCTCGATTTGCTCCGAATTCACGTCGTCGCACTCCGGCATGTGCGCGTCAACTATTACCGCTTCGTTCCCGGCCCGAACTGCGGCCAGGGCCCCCTGCCCTACATACAGCGTGAAGATGTCCATACACACTCCTTTTCAAGCCGAAACATCGACTCGATGTTTTCCTCCGTGCTCCATGTAAAGAGCGCGGTTGCACCTCCGCTCGGTCGTGATCAACGCCGCACGGGCCGAGGGAAACTCCGCAGTGGCAATCTCTTCCGCCATGTTCTTGAGCACGGCGGGGGGCTCGCGCAATGTCACGGTATACGTAGGCCTGGCGGCAGCTGAGTCTTCCAGCAGGACTACCTCGACCTTGCTTCCATCCAACAGTTCCAGCGGACCGCGCCAGTACATGCCAAGCTTGGCATTAGAAAACGGGCGTACTCCTCGGAAAAACTCGCTCAAGATTTCGTTATCGTAGACACGGTCAGGATTTGCGCCAAGGTCGCGCCCGGCAGAATTGGCGCGCTTGTTGTCCAGTGCGGCGTCTTGCGGCCAGACGAGCGGGGCGTCCACGATTTCCACCTGGCGGCCGTGCAGTTCGTATATTTGTTTGTCTCCACGCCGGAAGACGTAGTGCTTCACGGTGTAGCGGCGCAATGGATCGGACGAACGATGCTTGGTCGTCACCAGCATCGCGTAGAAGAAGGACGTATTGTGGTTGCGATGGTTAACATTGCGGTGGTACGTCTCGATGTCGCCGCCGCTCAAATGCTGCAAACCATTGACATGGTGTGTGTGCCAGTTGCCCAGATGCTCGATTTCACGGTGTTGGTCTTCGATTTTCCGGAAAACCTGCTCCTGGTACTTGCCGTCCTGAAAAAAACTGACCGCTGAGCGACGCGCCTGCGGCCCTGCCTCGATGATGCCGGTTACGCGGATTTCAAGTTTGTCCTTGTGCTCCTGATACGTGCCGATTACACGCCCGCCTGTTTCATCCTGAGTGAAGCCGTCGCACTCGTCGAAAACGGTCAAGAGCGCAGCCTTTGGTATGACGAGCCGTACGTTGTCGGTTGAATGGAATTTCATTGGGAATCTCCGTTGTTGCAGATGAGACAGCCGTCCTGCGGGTGTACCTGTATGCGCTGCAGTTCAAAGTGCTTGCTAAAGGGGTGAACAGGGCGGTTTCCCCAGACAATGTAATTCTTCTCAATCGGCGGCAAAAACTTAGGCCGTTCACCGAGGGTCCGCGCAATCGCGTCCAGCACAAAGCGCGTGTGAAATGCGGTGATGAAGGCAATATCGACGTTGAGTCCTGGGGAATCCTTAATCTCGGGAATCTCCAGGCCGTACATCTTCTGACGCTCCTCGTCGGAAACGAGATCGATCTCGCGCACGCCGCTGCGGAAC
>JANXPR010000506.1 GCA_025357215.1 Acidobacteriaceae bacterium
AGCAACTGATGCAGGCCCGTGCTCCGCTAACTTTCTTCGGACATACTCACGTGCAGTGCGGCTACCTGTATGAGCTGGGGAGCAAGTCCGGGCGTCAAGTGGTGCCTGTGTACAGCTCAAAGAAGGCGGCAGATAATGTGACGCTGGAACTGAAAGAAGGCGCCGCATACCTGATCAACCCCGGTTCCATCGGCCAGCCCCGCGATGGCGACCCCCGCGCGGCATTTGCCCTGTATGACACAGAGGCCCGCGCTGTAACTTTCCATCGTGTGCCTTACGATATTGCGGCCGCTCAGGAAAAAATCTTTGCCGCCGGCCTGCCGGAGCGGCTGGCCATTCGCCTGGAAGAAGGCCGATAGAAGAAGCAACCAATCGAACAAGTGAAGACCGAGCAAAAGATTGAAGTAACGACCAACGCCGCGTTACAAACCAGAACGCAATCCAGAAAGCAGTAAGGAACCAATGACCCAGAGCTCACTCTTCCCCAGCAAATCCGCCCAGAGCCAGTATGAAATCATCTGCCATATCGATGGCGGCGCCCGCGGCAATCCCGGACCGTCCGCTTACGGCGTGGTCGTCCGCAACGCGCAAGGGACGGTGGTGGCCGAGCTCAGCGATTACCTTGGCCTGCAAACAAACAATTACGCTGAGTACCACGGACTGCTGGCCGCTCTGGAATACGCCGCGCAAGCGCAGTACCAGTCGATCAAGATCTATAGCGATTCGGAATTGCTCGTCCGGCAGATGCAGGGCAAATATAAGGTGAGCAGTCCCAGCCTGAAACCTCTTTACGACAAAGCCCGTCTGCTGGTGCCCAAGTTCCACGTATTTTCCATTGAGCACGTGTTGCGCGAAAAAAATAAAGACGCTGACCGGCTGGTAAACAAGGTGCTGGATAGCAGAGCACGGTAGCTGGATGCTTGCACCTAGCTTTAGCCTCTGTACCGGCGGCGGTCGAAAATTGAATGAAGCGGCGAGGCCGACTCGCGCGCTGAGCTGCTGGCAACGGGTGCCGAACGATCTTCGAGAGCTAAATACTCTTGAGCGGTTTGGAGCGGAGCGACAAATAAATGCCACGACAAAATATTTCCGGTAATAGCAAGTTCGAACCGATTGTCGGTTACTCGCGCGCGGTGCGTGTGGGCAACATCATCCACGTGGCTGGAACCACGGCCACTGATGCTGACGGAAAGATCGTCGGCGGGAGCGACGCCTACCTGCAGACCATGCAAATCCTCCGCAATATCGAGTCCGCTTTGCACAAGGCTGGAGCCACTATGAAAGACGTAGTGCGTACGCGGATGTTCGTCACCAACATCGGGGATTGGGAGATGGTGGGCAAAGCGCACGGGGAATTCTTCCGCGACGTCCGTCCGGTGGCCACCATGGTGGAAGTAACCAAACTGATTGCGCCGGAGATGCTGGTGGAGATTGAGGCGGAAGCGATCATCGCCGAATAGCCAACACGATTCGCAAAGCAGGCTTTCGTTGTTCCATTCGCGGCGAGACCGACTTGCTCGCCGAGCCGCGCGTAACGAGTGCAAGAGGATATTCGAGCGAGCAATACTCTTCAGCGGTTTGTCGCGCAGCGACACCCGAACTTAGACGACAAGCGCCTCAGCCGACTCGCGTGCTGAGTCGCGCGCAACAGGCGCGCAAATGCACGCGGCTGGTTCGTCGCCCTCAAGCGGTTTTCTAGAAAAAGGTAAAGGCCAGCTTCGCGGCTGGCCTTCTGGTTCTTGCGGGGATAATGATGTGTCCCGAAGTTACTTTTTGGGAGCGATTACGTCTTTTACCGCTTTGGCTACGCGGAATTTCACCACGGTCTTGGCGGCAATTTTGATAGCTTCACCGGTTTGCGGGTTGCGTCCCATGCGGGCCTTCCGATTCGACTTTACCAAGCGGCCCAAGCCAGGAATAACGAATACGCCGTTCTTTTTGGTTTCCTTCACGGCCGTATCCGCCAGGTGTTCCAGAAACGCTGCGGCTGCCTTGTTGTTCATTTCACAATGCTCAGCCATGTGGCGGACGAGCTGGGTCTTGGTCATGCCAGATGCCATCTTTCCTCCTTGAAATTAGGTGCTCTTTAAGGGCACTCATTTTTTATATTACATGAGAGAAGCGTTCGCGCAAGCGTTTTCGCCGCATTTCATGCGGGTTTTTTTAAGCCGCCTGTGGATAACAGGCATGGATGGCGGACGCCACATCACACCCCCCATGCGGCACCGCAGCCCTTGCGGGTAAAATCAACCCGCCATCCGGTAAAAACTCAACACCGCGTCGCCCTGTTTCAGCGTCCGGTAGCGCACCAGTTTGCCGAAGGCATCACCGGGATCAAAGTGCTTGTCATGTTCGGCGATTACCACGCTCGTTGGCGTAAGTAAAGCGGAGCCTGAGAGAAAGCTTAGTACCAGCTCATAGTCGTCCATCTTGCGGTACGGCGGATCGAGAAAACAGAAGTCGCATGTCACTCCGCGGGATTCCAGCAGCCGTAGCGCGGCCATGCAATCGCGTTCCAGGACTTCGGCAGATGAACCGCGTTCGCCTTCTCCGATTTCCAGAGACTCCAGGTTCTTGCGGATTATTTTCGCCGCCTTCGGCGCTTGTTCCACAAAGTACACACGCGCCGCTCCGCGACTGAAGGCTTCAATGCCCACGGCTCCGCTGCCGGCAAACAGATCGAGCCAAACGGAGCCTTCCATAACCGGCGCCACCACATTAAAGACCGTTTCGCGCAGTCGGTCGGTTGTCGGACGCGTGGCCACGCCCTCTGGCGCGATGAGCTTGCGGCTACGGTATTTTCCGGCGATCACTCTCATGCGGACCCAACCTCAAGTATCCGCCATCTAATCTAACGTATAGAATCGCAGATAAGGTATGTCGAGAACCTGGTCACTTTTTACCGGCAAGTTTTTCGGTGTGGAGTTCCGTATCCACACCTCGTACCTCTTTTTGCTGGCGTTCGTCCTGCTCTCCGAGTCCAGCCGTGGAGGAGCCTGGGCCGTAGTCCGCGGGCTAGAACTTACCGCCATGGTGCTGGCGTCAGTGATACTGCGTGAGCTTGGACGGGTGCTGGCGGCGAGCCGCACGGGTGAGTCCATTCGCGGAATTCTGCTCATGCCTACCGGCGGCATCGCCATGGCTGACCCGCATGCGCCCGACGACGGCGGCAAGAATGTTGTCCGTGAATTGAAAGTAGCTCTTGCTGGTCCCCTGGTCAGCGCTGCTTTGGCCGGGATATGGGCGCTGGTTGCGCTGGGCTTCAGGTATCCGCCAAAACATCTTCTCACCCAACCGCTGGTTACCATTGACGATCTGGTCCGCAGCTTCTTTTGGATCAACGCAGCGCTGTGTGTCTTCAATCTGCTCCCGGCCTTCCCGCTGGATATGGGACGCGTGTTCCGCGCATGGCGCGCACAGAAATTGGAATTCCGCCAGGCCACGCGGCAGGCCGTAAATCTGGGCAATCTGTTTTCCGCGCTCTTCATGATGGCCGGACTGCTCACCACGCAATGGCTCATGCTGGTGGGGCTGGTGATTTTTATGGCCGCGCAACTGGAAGAACGTACCGTGATGTTCCAGTCCGTGGTGGAAGCCGTGCACATGGAAGACATCATGCTCACGCAGTTTTCCACCTTGTCCCCCGCGGACACGCTCGAAGACGCGCTGCACCTGGCTGTCCATTGCTTGCAAGATGATTTTCCCGTGGTTGGCGGCAGCGGGCTGGTCGGTGTGATCTCGCGCCAGATGATCGTGGACCGCCTGCGGCATGAAGGCAACGGTTACGTCCAGGCCGCCATGAGCAAAGCCTTTGAGATCGCCAGCAAAGGCGAGTCGCTGGGATCGGCCTTCCGCAAACTGACCACGCGCGGCCTAACGCTGATTCCCGTCGTCGACGAAGAACGCTTGGTCGGCATTGTGACGCTGCAAAACCTGATGCACAGCATGGGCCTGCTGGCCGAATCGAAACGCCTCAGCAGAAGACAGATGGAAGACAAGCTATAGGGCAATTGGTAATTGAGTAATTTGGTAATCGGGAAATTTGAAGAACAGCCCTCTTACAGATCTGTCATCCTGAGCAAGTCCGAGAGCCGCTCGCGGCATGAGGGCGCGTCGAAGGATCCCGACAATGCTTCCTTTGCCATGCAGCTTCAGGGAGTTCTCCCGATGCTCTCTCCTTAAGGGAATCGCGATCACAATTCATCGTTGAAACGCCATGAAACTGTATCGGAGAGTACCCAATTCCCTTTGTCCCTTGTTACACTTTTCCGTTCAATCCCTCACCCTGGAGACAACCTGTGAAGAGGCTGGTGCTTTCGGTTTTCCTGCTGACTTTTGCCGCCGCTGCTGCTTACGCGCAAGAGCTGACCATTGAATCGATTTACGCGCCCAACAGCATTACCGGTCGCGGTCCGGACACGGTGCGCTGGAGCCCGGACAGCAAGCGCGTGTCCTACATGGTTCACCGGCAGGAAGCAGGCAGTCCTGGCGTCGATAAGGCCGACCTGTTCGCCATGGACGCGGCCTCCGGCAAAGCCGCCGCTCTTGTGCCAGCGGAAAAACTTGCCACGCTGACCCCGGCCGCCAGCACCACCAAGGACGATCGCGCCGCGGACAATCGCGCTCGCTTTCGCGTGGCCGGATATCACTGGGCGCCCGATTCGCAACACATTCTGTTCGACGCGAACGGCCAGCTCTGGTATTACGACCTTGCGGCCGGCAGCGCCGTCGCACTCAGCGCGCAGGGGGATTCCGCCGGCGATCCAAAATTCTCAGCCGACGGCAAGCAACTGGCCTACATCCGCAACCACAACCTGGTTGTCCGTCCAGTGGATGGTTCGGCCGAAAAAGCTCTGACCAAAGATGGTGACGAAAACATCTTGAACGGCGAAGTGGATTGGGTCTATTCCGAAGAACTCAGCGTACGCAGCAACTACGCCTGGTCGCCGGACTCCAGCAAGATCGTCTTCCTGCAGATGAATCAGACCAAGGTCCCCACGTATCCCATCACGGACTTCATTCCCCAGCATCCTTCGGTGTATCAGGAAAAATATCCCAAGGTGGGCGATCCGAACCCTACCGTCAGGCTGGGAGTAGTCAGCGCCAGTGGCGGCGAGATCAAGTGGCTCAGCATCACCGACAACCCGGACACCTATATCCCGCGGTTTGGTTGGGTGAAAGACGGCGTGATCTGGGCCATGCTGCTCAACCGCGCGCAAGACCAGCTCGACCTTTATTTCATTGATGCCGCTACTGGCAAGTCGCGGCGCGTGCTCAGCGAGCATGATGACGCCTGGGTCGAGATCGACGACAGCTTCATGCTTCTCAAATCCGGCGGACGTTTCATCTGGCCTAGCTGGCGTGATGGCCACACGCATCTTTATATGTATTCGTTCGACAAGGCCGATCCGCTGGCGGCAGACGCCAAGCTGGTGAACCAGATCACCAAGGGTGATTTTGAAGTGTTCTCGATTGATGGCATTGACGAAAAGGCAGGCGTCATCTATATCAACACCGACTACATGGACGCTCGCCAGCGCCGCTTGTGTCGCGCCAAGCTGGATGGCAGCGCTTTTGAAGACCTGACCAAGGGCATGGGAACGCTGGATGCGACCATGGCTCCCGACACCAACAATTACGTGTCGCGATTCTCGTCCGTCATGAATCCTCCAGCGATGCATTTCTGCCGCACCGGCAAAGGCTGCGATCTGATCTGGAAGTCGAACGATATCCAGGGCCTCCATCTGACGCCGCCGCAGTTCGTGGATTTCAAGGCAGAAGACGGTACCGTGCTCCACGGCCAGCTCTTTCTGCCGCCCAACAGCGAAGGTAAAAAGATTCCGCTGCTCAACAATCCTTACGGCGGGCCGCACGGGCAGAGCGTGCGTGATGCCTGGGGCGGAACGAACACGCTGTTCAATGAGATTCTGGTGCGCGACGGAATCGCCGTGCTGGTAGTTGACAATCGCGGCATGGGCTCGCGCGGACGTAAGTTTGCCGCTGTGTTGCGCCACAATTTTGGCGAAATTGAAATGAAAGACCAGCTGGCGGCCATTGATCAGGCTTTGGCCAAGTTCCCCCAGCTTGACGGCTCCCGCATGGGCTGGTGGGGATGGAGCTACGGCGGCTACATGACTCTCTACGCCATGACGCATTCTGAGCGCTTCAAGAGCGGCGTTGCCGTGGCCCCCGTGACCGACTGGACGGACTACGATTCCATCTACACCGAACGTTACGGCGGGCTGGTCCCGGAAAACGCTGAAGCGTACAAGAAGAGTTCACCACTGTCCTCTGCCGCCAAGCTCCACGGCCATCTGCTGGAAGTGCACGGCACCAGTGACGACAACGTCCACATGCAGAACACCATGCAGATGATCAATGCGTTCATCAACGCCGGCAAACAGTTTGATTTACAGCTCTATCCGCGCAAAACGCACGGAATTGGCGGCAAGGAAGCGCGCGTCCACCTGTTTACCCGCATTCGCAACCATTTCCTGCATGATTTGCTGCAAGAGGTTCCGGAAAAGCATGAACGGGTGCGGCTGCCCGTGACTTTCAAGCTCGGTCCTGCGGTCGCCGAGAAGAACTTGTTGCACCGCGTTGAGCCCAAGTTGTTGGAATCACCTTCCATGGCGAAAATCAAGGGCGATGTCGTTCTCTACGCGGTTATCAACGATGAAGGCACGATCGAAAAGCTTAGGGCGCTGAGTGGTAATCCGATATTGATTGCGTCCGCCCTTGACGCCGTCAGACAGTGGACCTACAAGCCCTACATGTTCAACGGAGAACCTCAGGAAGTGGAGACCACTATCACCATCCACTTTGACATGTAGCGGCGGTATCGTTGAATCTAATAAATGATGAGCAACCAGACGATAACACTTGGTGATTTCGAACTTACCGCTCTCTCTGATGGAACCTACGTCGGCGACGGCGGAGCTTTCTTTGGTGTGGTTCCGAAAGTCCTGTGGCAACGCAAGGTCAAGCCCGACGACATGAACCGCATCAAGGTCAGTTGCAATGCTGTCCTGGTACGCACTGGCAAACATACTGTTCTGATTGAAGCGGGCATCGGCAACAAGCTGCCGGAAAAGACCAAAAGTTTTTTTCTTCCCGAATTGAAACTCATGGAAAGCCTGGCGGCGTCCGGCACCAGGCGCGAAGAAATCGACGTGGTCATTAATTCGCATCTGCACTTTGACCACTGCGGATGGAACACGATTTACGAAAACGGCGTAGCCGTGCCCAACTTTCCCAACGCGAAGTATTACGCGCCGAAAGGCGAGTGGGAACACGGATCGTTGCAACTGGAACGTGACCGCGTGAGCTACATCAGTGACAATTACGATCCGCTCATCCGAACTGGCCAAATGCAACTGCTGGGCGGCGAATTGCAGGAAATCATCCCGGGCATTTCGGTGCAAGCCTGGCCCGGACACACCCGTAACATGTGGGCGGTGTTCGTGCGTAGCGCCGGAAAAACGGCATGCTACATTTCAGATCTTATTCCCACCACATGGCACCTGGAGCCCACCTGGGTCATGGCTTATGATCTTTTCCCGCTTGAGGCCATTGAAAATCGCAAGAAATATTACGAGCGTGCCATTCCAGAACAGTGGCTGACCATGTTCACTCATGACCCGGACGTCCCCTGGGCTTATATCATGCGGCAGGACGGCAAGATTTCCTTCCAACGCGTGTAATATATCCAGACCATGCGCGGGACGCTTCTCGCCATTTTCATCACCGGAATTTGTGCGGCTTGCCTGGCGCAGAAGATTGTTTTCTCGCTGGTGGACCGCCATGAGATTCTGGACCGCAGGGCGAACGCGCCGTCCAGCAATCAAGACCGTGCGCGCCGCATCGAAACCTTTTTTACTGACTCCGGATGCCGTGACGCGTGGCTGAGCGAACAGAAGTGGTCAGAGACTGAAGCTCCCAACATTATCTGCAAGCTGCCAGGTGAAACCAGCCAGACAATCGTCGTGGGCGCGCACTATGAAAGCAGCACTTCGGCGCAGCGTCCGGTGGACAACTGGAGCGCCGCTTCTCTTCTCCCCGGAATTTTTCAGGCGTTGCATTCCAGAAAGCGCCACCACACGCTAGTGTTTGTGGCTTTTGCCGATCAAGGCAATCAAACCGCTGGCGCTGATTTTTTTCTGAAAAGCCTCTCGCGCGCGCAAACGCATCACGTCGAAGCCATGGTCAACCTCGATGCGCTGGGGTTTTCACCCACCAAGGTTTGGACGGCGCACTCCGATAAGGAGCTGGTCCATTCGCTGGTGGTGACCATGTACGCACTCAAGATCTCTGCCAGCCAGGTGGACCTTGAGTCCTCGGGCGTCAGCGACTCCGAGCCTTTTGCCGCGCAACATGTTCCGCAAATCACCATCCACTCCATGACCCAGGAAGACCTGGAAAACGGACGCGCATCCCAATTTCGCCCCGCCAACTATTACGATACTTATCGCCTGCTCTGCGGCTACATGGCGTACCTGGACGAAACTCTGAAACCGAGGCCCCACTAGGAAATGAACGCATTGAAATCGTTCTTTCAACTGGATAAGTACGGCACCACGCTGTCGCGCGAAGTCATCGCCGGACTAACCACGTTTACCACCATGTCTTACATCGTGGTGGTAAACCCGGCGATTCTGGGCGCCGCTGGAATTCCCGTGGGCCCCAGCTTTGTGGCAACGATTGCCGCCGCGGTCTTCGGATGCACGTTCATGGCGCTGTATGCGAACCGTCCGTTTGCCATTGCGCCGTATATGGGCGAGAACGCGTTCATCGCGTTCACGGTGTGCCTGCAACTCGGCTTCAAGTGGCAGACGGCGCTGGGCGCAATCCTGATCGCGGGTATTTTGTTTGTGGTGCTCACGCTGTTGGGACTGCGGCAGTGGGTGGTGGATTCGGTGCCGCTGTCATTGCGTTATAGCTTTGCCGTGGGCATCGGGCTGTTTCTCACCTTCATCGGCCTGAATCAGACGGGGATCGTTACTTTGGGCGTCATGGGCGCTCCAGTTCGTGCCGGACATCTCACGGCACATTCGGTGCTGGTGGCGATCTTTGGCTTTCTCCTGTTGGCTGCGCTGGTGGTGCGCAAAGTGCCCGGCGCGATTCTTGTGGGGATCGTGATCACCGCGATTGTGGCTTTCGTTTTCAAGACCGCTGCGCCACCCACGCATTTGATCAGCTTTCCGCCTAGTCTCAAGCCGATTCTCTTCCAGGCCGATCTGCGTGGCGCGCTTACCTGGGCCGCGTTTCCGGTAGTGCTCACGGTTTTCATCATGGCCTTTGTAGATACCATGGGCACGTTGATCGGCCTTTCCGCGCGCGCGGGATTTCTGGATAAAGAAGGCAAGCTGCCGCAGATTGAACGTCCCATGCTGGTGGACGCCGTCACCACCACGCTGGCGCCGCTCATCGGCACCACCACTTCCGGCGCGTACATGGAATCGGCAACCGGCATTGAAGCCGGCGGACGCACAGGACTCACCTCGCTGGTCACGGCCATGTGTTTTGCGCTCACGCTGTTCTTCGCGCCGTTTGTGGGTTCTATTCCCGCGCAAGCCTACGGACCGGCCATGATCATCGTCGGATTGTTCATGCTGGAGCCCATCACGCGTATCAACTTCAGTGACTACGCGGAGTCCATCCCGGCATTTGCCGTGATCACGTTGATGTGTTTTACCTTCAATATCGGAGTGGGCATCACCGCCGGCTTTGTGCTTTACCCGCTGCTCAAGCTGGTGAAAGGCGAAATCGGCCAGGTCAAGCCGGGGATGTGGGTGCTGACGGCACTTTCGCTGTTGTTCTTCATCTTGTATCCGTACGGCTAGGAATCGATTTTCCACGCTCACCAGGGTGACTTTCGCGCGCGGTAACGGTCTAAAATAAGTGCTGCCGTCTTCCATGGTGTAAAACTCGAGTCTGCAAAAAACTTCCGGAGTTATTGAAATCCCATGAAAAAAATTACTTCCCTTTGCTTATTGATTCTGGTGTGCTCCGCGTATACGCAAACATTCGCGCAAGGCGCTACCGCGACATCGTCCAACGAGATCCGTTACGTGTTCATCCTGCAAGGCAACAAAGCCGGATTTCAGACCACCACGGTGAATCCAGACGGTAGCCTGCAAGTGCACTTTGAGTTCAACGATCGCGGGCGCGGGCCGAGCATCAACTCGCACATTGTGCTGGGCACGAACGGGGTCCCCGTTCTGATTGAGAACAACGGCAATGACTATATGAAAGCTGCCGTGGAAGAACGATTCACTATGAACCTTGATAAGGGAGGCCAGGGCAAGGCCGCGTGGAAGAACCGTTCAGAGCAAGGCGAGAAGCAGGTTTCGGACGACGCCTTTTACATTTCCGTCTCCGGCACGGCGGAAGAATCCGCGCAATTGGTAAGGGCCCTGATCAGGTCACGGCCAGTCACGCTGCCGCTGCTGCCCAGCGGGCAAGCGTCGCTCAAGCTGCGCAACCAACTCAAGCTGGACGTGGGCGGCATGCAGCACACGTTCACGCAATTCGAAGTCAGCGGACTCGGCTTCACCCCGGATTCGCTTTGGCTGATCGACGACGGCAAAATGTTCGCCAGCGTAAGCGCATGGTCGCAAATCGTTCCGGAGGGCTTTGAATCGATCATTCAACAGCTGATGAAGGCGGAAGAAAAGACTGACCAGGAGCGTTCCGGCGAACTGGCGCGAACTCTGGCCCATAAGCCCGCTGCTCCGCTGGTGTTTGTCCACGCCAAGCTTTTTGATTCTGTATCCGCCACCGCAAAACCCAACAGCACCGTGGTCATCACCGGAAACAAGATCACGCAAGTAGGCGAC
>JANXPR010000507.1 GCA_025357215.1 Acidobacteriaceae bacterium
ACCGCTACCCGGGCAAGATCTCGCTGCTGATTTCTGACATCATGATGCCCAAGCTCAGCGGGCCCGCCGTGGTGGACTACATCCTCAAGAAGCGGCCGGACATCCCGGTGGTGGTAATTTCAGGTTTTGCGGACGACGAGATGCGCAACCACCAGGCGCTGATGAGGTCCGCGTGTTTTGTGCAAAAGCCATTCACCCTTCAGGTGCTGGTCGCCAAGATTCGAACGATCCTTGATCAGGTTCCGGAACCAAGCCTGGACCGCATTTCAACGATCTAGCCTGGAATGCTAATCGTCCTTGGCGGCGATTCATGCGTGGCGAGTTTCCCGAAATGCACCCTGTCTAAATATTTTAAGATTCATCGCTAGCGCGATGAACGTCTTATTCGCTCTGTGTTACATTCATTTCAACCACCACCATGGCAGAAAAACGTGCAACTCCGCTCTGGGTTGACTTGCTGTGGCTGATCTTTCTCGGCGGCCTGGCAGTGCTGCCACCCGTTGTCGAACTTCACAAACAAGCCATCCTGATTGCCATTGGCGTGTTCCAGTTGCTGGAAGACCGCGTTCTGCAGCTTGCCGGTGAAACACGCGGACGCGTTGTGGTGGTACTGGCAAAACTGGTCCTGGCCACGCTACTGATCAACCATACACGCGATCTGGCCATTAGCAGCAGCTACTGGCCGATTTTTCTTTTGCCCATCATGACGGCGGCCATGCATTTTGGGCTCCTCGGGACGCTGTTGTGGACAACCGCGGCGTCCGCAGCCTACACGTCATTCCTGATTCCAGCCCTGGAACAGTTCTCGCTTACGTGGCAAGGCGCCGGCGAGTTGATGATCCGCATCCTGTTCTTCTTTCTTGTGGGGATGACGGTAAATCGTTTCGTGATCGAATACCGAATACAAGTGCGGCGATACCAATTGCTTTCACAAACGCTGGCGGAGGCGAACAGCAGCTTGCAGCGAGCGCAGGAGGACGCGCGGCGCGCGGAACGGCTGGCGGCCCTGGGGCAACTTTCCGCGGGACTGGCACATGAAATACGCAATCCACTGGGCGTGATCAAAGGTTCGGCGGAAATCCTGAACCAGAAGCTGACGTCCGCGGACGCGCTGGCCAGGGAACTTTCCGGATATATATACACGGAGGTCAATCGCGTAAGCGCTCTGGTAAGCCGTTTTCTGGATTTTGCGCGGCCTTCGCAGTTGGATCTGCGTCCAACGCAAGTGGCGGAAGTGGTGGAAAAAAGCTTGAAGGCCGCCGCCGAGCAAGGCGCGATGGACGTTGTGAAGATCGTCCGCGAATTTGCTCCCAATCTGCCGGACGCGATGCTGGACGAAGCCATGTGCGAGCAGGCGTTTCTTAACCTGATTCTGAATGCGTCCCAGGCCGTGGGAGTAGCCGGCGGTGAGCTAAGAATCAGCATCCAACCATTGGATCACGAAGAAGCCGGCGACAACCCAGCGAGTGAAGAGGGACCCGCAGCGATTGTTGTAGAGATTGAAGATAGCGGTCCGGGTGTGCCCCCGGACATGAAGGAACAAATATTCAATCCGTTTGTTACTACCAAGAAAGATGGTGTTGGGCTGGGACTGGCGATTGTGGCCAAGATCTTTGACTCCCATGGTGGTTCCATCAAGTTGCTTAAAGGTAACGGACCGAAACCGGGCGCGTGTTTCCAGGTAGTAATTCCGGTTGGTGAGAAGGCCTTGTCGCGGCAAGATCCAAGTAGCGGAGAAGATACGAGAAAATAACTTCCGAACAAATGACCAACATTCTTATTGTCGAAGACGAACCGCGCATGCGCCGGCTGCTGGAGATCGCGCTGGGCGAAGACGGCCACAACGTAAACGCCGTGGGCGACGCGGAGACCGGCGTGAAAAGCCTGCGGAAAGATGACATCGGGCTGGTGCTTACCGACCTGAAGCTGCCCGGCATGAGCGGCCTGGAGTTTTTGCAGGAAGCGCGGCGGATGAATGCCACGATCCCCATTATTGTGATGACCGCGTATGGCACGGTGGAGACCGCCGTGGAAGCCATGAAAGCCGGCGCCAATGACTACGTGCTCAAACCGTTCACCATGGCGGAAATGAAGCTGGTGATCAATAAGGAACTTGACGTCCAGAAGGTGCGCGACGAAAACCGCACGCTGAAAGAAGCTTTAGGGAAACGTTACCAGTTTCAAAACATCATTGCGCGCAGCTCGAAGATGCAGGAAGTACTGGCCGTTGTGGAACGCGTGGCGCCCACGAACTCCACGGTGCTGTTGGGCGGGGAAAGCGGCGTAGGCAAAGACCTGATCGCGCGGGCCATTCACCAGAATTCGCGCCGCGCCGCGGGGCCGTTCATCAAACTGAACAGCACCGCTATCCCCGACACTTTGTTTGAAAGCGAATTGTTCGGCTATGAAAAAGGCGCGTTCACCGGCGCCATGGCGAGCAAGCCGGGCAAGTTTGAACTAGCGGACAAAGGCACGCTGTTCCTGGATGAAATCGGCGACGTGCCGGCGCCGATCCAGGTGAAACTGTTGCGAGTTTTGCAGGAACGCGAGTTCGAGCGGCTCGGCGGGACAAAAACTTTGAAAGTTGACGTACGGTTGCTGGCGGCGACAAACCGTGACCTGCGGGCCGCGCTGGAGCAAGGTACATTTCGCGAAGACCTTTACTACCGGCTAAACGTAGTCCCGATCGATATTCCTCCGCTGCGCGAACGGAAAGAAGATATCCCGGAGTTGGTGACGCACTTTCTGGCGCGTTTAGCGGCGGACAATGGAAAACAAATTCGCGGCATTACGCCGGCAGCTGTCCACAAGCTGGGCGACTACCACTGGCCAGGGAACGTAAGGCAGCTGGAGAATACGATTGAGCGCGCCGTAGCGCTGTCGTCGGCTGCCGTGCTCGACGCGATTGATATTCAACTCGATTCCGGTCCCGCACGCAGTACTACCAGCAGCGGCGTGCCGTTTTTGCCTGAAGGATTGACGATGGAACAGTGGGAAGACGAGATGGTCCGCGAAGCTCTGCGCCGTGCCAACGGCAATAAGAGCCAGGCAGCGCGCTTGCTGGGTCTATCCAGGAACGCGTTGCGATATAGGTTGGGGAAGTTGGGAGTGGCGGATGAAGGGGAGTAGACGCTAGCCTTCTGCAAGTTTGCAAAATCTTTTTAGTATTCTTCCTGGAGCTGTTCTCTAACCAAAGAACAATTGGCTGAAATCCTTGTCACGAGCTAGAATCGTTTACACAAAAGCAACTCATCAGGGGAGATCGGTTGCCACTCGGCGCCATGGGTCGTCCGAAGGGCTAGCGGCAACGATAAGCGTGAGAGAAAGACCTTCTCGCTTCCTGCCTTTTGGTTGTGGGGGTATTGATTTTGTTCATGCTTGATTTTCTGACGCCAGTTCGGTTTGTCTTGGGCCTCGTCGCGATCTGTGGGGGGCTAACTTCGCACGTGGGGAGCGTTTCCGCGGCCTTGATTCTCCAGTCAGAGCCGTCCGGCATCGTCATCGAGCGAGTCAACCGATATTCTGAAGCTGAGCTTGCCGGCCTGCGACCAGGCGATACGGTTCAACGGTGGAGGCGGGGCGACGCCACCGGGGTGATTCAAACGCCGTTTGATCTGTGGCGTCTCGAATACGAGGAAGCTCCAGTCGGACTTGTGTTGCTGGATGGTGCAAGCAACAACCAAGTGTACACTTGGAAGCTCGGACAAGGCGATTGGGGGATAAACGCGCGCCCGATATTGCCGGAGAAACTGCTGGAACTGTATTTAGAAGGAAAGACCGAAGAAGAGTTTGGAAAACCGAAGGAAGCCGCCATTATCTTTTGGAAGGCTGCGTCTGAGTTCCAGCTACAGGCGAACCTGGGTTGCTGGCTATCTTCGCGTGCCGCGGAAACTTATACCGCCGCACGCCAGTGGAAAGAAGCCGATCTCGCCTACCAGCAGGCGGTGAGCATTGCGTCCGCGGAGTCCCTGCCGGTTCGAGTTGAGTTGTTACACCAACGTGGGTTGTCGTATCTGACCCGGGGTGATTTAGCAAACGCAGAGAAGTCATTTCAGGAAAGCCTGGCAATGCTCGAAAACGACGCGAAGCATCCCTTCCTGACTGCCAGAACCTACCAAGAGCTAAGTGACGTAGATCGTAGACGGGGAAATCTTGTATTGCCCAGGCAGTACGGCGCAAAAGCGATAGAAATTCTTGAGAAACTTGCTCCTGAGAGCCGTGCGCTGGGGTGGACGCTAAGTTCTCAGGTGCAGACGGACCTGGGCCTGGCGGACCTTGCCGCCGCTGAGAGCCACGCCAAACGCGCTCTAGCTATAGAAGAAAAGGTTGCGCCTTTTACGATTGATCGAACCAATTCCATAGCTTCTTTGGGAATAGTTGCATGGCGTCAGGGTGACCTTGTCAAGGCGGAAGCTTACTACCTTGAGGCCAGCAAACTTATACGAGAGATTGCGCCTGGCCATATTGGCAACGCGAGCGGGCTGAATAACCTGGGGCTGATTGCACGTGCGCGTGGAGACTACGAGAGAGCGGAAAGATACTTTCAGGATGCCCTTGAAGCCGGCGAGAAAGCTGCTCCAGGAACCCCAGTGGTAGCTGCAACGCTTAACAATTTTGGGGACCTGATGCGCGAAACCGGTAACTTTGATCGGGCGCAGACATATCTGCAGAGATCATTGGCGATTAAAGAAAAGCTGGGTAAGGATTCGGTTTTCGCGGCATCAACGCTGATCAATTTTGGCCAACTGTCCCAGGCACAAGGGAATGTCGCCGAAGCCGAGCGGCAGTACAGCCGGGCGTTGGAAATCAAGAAAAAGGCGGCACCGGGTATCGACGTTTCAGAAATACTTGCCGATTTGGGAGAAATCAGCAACCTCACTGGTAAGCCGGAAAAAGCAGAAGAGTACTACAGACAAGCTTTGGATCTGACACGAAGACTTGCCCCGAGAACGCTGATCCATGCCGAAATTCTGGCCTCGTTAGGCAGCCTGGCTCTCAAAAGAAAACAGGCGGATATCGCTGGCCCACTTTTGCAGCAAGCTCTGGAAGCATTGGAGAGCCAGAGTTCCCGCTTAGGTGGGAGTGAGGATGTGCGGAGCGGGTTTCGGGCCCGACACGCCCGCTTTTACAAAGACTATATTGAGCTCCTGCTTTCCAGCGGAGAAACTGAACAGGCATTCCAAGTTTTGGAGCGATTCCGAGGCCGGACCTTGCTGGAAGACCTGGGTGCGGGGCGAATTGATCTGCGCGCAGGCGTTGACCCAACGCTGGTTGCTCAGGAGCGTGCTCTTCGCGCCGAAATCAATGCAAAGTCGGACCTACGCATCAGGTTGATCAATACAGATAAGCCGGCGGAACAAAGCGAAACAATCAACAAGGCAGATCAATGCGTTGATTTCGCAGTACGGGGAAGTGACAGGACGGATTCGGTCCACCAGCCCGGTTTATGCCGCACTAGCAGAACCTGAGCCGCTGAATGCGAAACAAATTCAACAGCAATTACTCGAACAAGGAACTTTGTTGCTGGAATATTCATTGGGCGAAGATCGGAGCTTCGTTTTTGCGGTTACGCCAACGTCGTTGCAAGCTTTCGAGTTGCCGAAGCGAGCAGAGGTGGAGAGAGCAGCACGGCGGGTTTATGACTTGTTGACCGCCCGGAACCATTCGGTAAAGGGCGAAACGGAAGAGCAAGCTCGCAAACGCTGGACGCAGGCAGAGGAAGCGTATCCCAAAGCCGCAGAAGAGCTGAGCCGCATGATTCTGGGTCCCGTGGCGGCGCAGCTGAGCGGCGGGCCAGCCATGAATGTGGCTGAGGCAAAATCCGGCGGCGTGTCAGGACGCGTTCAAGGAAGACGTCTCTTGGTGGTTGCCGATGGGGCTCTCCAGTACATCCCGTTTGCTGTTTTGCCAGTGCCAGAAAAGAATCCTACGGCCAGCGGTGGGCCGCAACAAGTTCCTTTGATGGTAAGCCAGGAGATTGTGAATCTGCCTTCAGCGTCAGTACTGGCTGTACTGCGGCAGGAAGCAAAAGGACGGAAGCCGGCGCCGAAAGCGGTGGCTGTGCTGGCTGATCCGGTTTTCGATCAACAAGATTCAAGGCTCGCAGCGAATGCGAAGCCCGCAGCCGCGTATGCGCAGATGGCGAGCGCCGCGACCACGAGGGGGACTGAGCCGCAAGATTCTACTGCCGCGCACCTGCTAACGCGTTCCGCCGCCGATCTGGGATTGAGTCGCGACGGCAAGTTGAGTTTGCCGCGCTTACTTTTTTCGCGACAGGAAGCGGAAGCGATTCGGGCTGTGACTCCGTCGGGGCAGATTAAGGAAGCCGTCGATTTCGAAGCGAGCCGGACGACGGCGCTCAGCGCTGAGCTGCGCAACTACCGCATCGTGCATTTTGCAACGCATGGACTGATTAACAGCGAACATCCCGAACTCTCTGGGCTGGTGTTCTCTCTTGTGGACGAAAAAGGCCAGCCGCAGGACGGGTTTCTGCAACTACAGGACATCTACAACATGGACCTTCCCGCTGACCTGGTTGTCTTGAGCGCGTGCGAAACGGGACTGGGCAAGGAGATCAACGGCGAAGGGCTGATCGGGCTGACGCGCGGATTCATGTACGCAGGAGCCAGTCGAGTGGTGGCCAGCTTGTGGAATGTTTCTGACGCGGCCACGGCCAGTCTGATGGCTGAGTTCTATCGCGCCATGGAGAAAGACCACATGCCGCCAGCAGCGGCGCTGCGCGCCGCGCAGATCCACATGTGGCGACAGAAGAGATGGACGTCACCCTACTATTGGGCGGCGTTTCAGATTCAAGGGGAGTGGAAGTAGCGGCAGACCATATTTGTGATCGTCGGTCGGAACAAAAAAGAGACGCCGCCAAGGCAGCGTCTCTTTTCTCTTGCGGGAGGGTAACTTTTGTTTCAAGTCCGTTTATTTCAAGCCCACGCCGTACATGTATTCGTATCCGCTGCCGGTGCGTGACACCGTGGCGAACGAGGAGAACAGCATGGCGCGGTCAACGAAGGTGACGAAGATGTCCTGCGAGTCGCCCGGGCCGTGGACGATGCGCATGGTGAACAATCCGAAACACGGATCATGCAGCTCGTTGGCCGTTCCGTCATAGAGGTATGCGGTGTCAGCCACCGGGGTGAGTGTTGCTTGTAGCAGGACGACGCCCTGCAGATCGCTTATTGTGACGTGGCCCGCGGCGTCAACCGCGATGGAGACGTGTCCGAGATCGGCGGTCCCGGTTTCAACGTTGCCTACGCCAGTAGCGGCGCCGGTTTTTTCGTAATACACAGCTTTGTATGTGCCGGCGAACGTGGGGTCAAAATCCTTAGTAGCTGCTTTCTTAAATCCGAGAATCGCGCCGTTGGGCGTGTCCACCGCGAACAGGCCGTTTTGCGTGCCGAAAATGTAGTCGAAGCCGCTGCCACCGTCGTCCGCCAGTTTCAAGAAGTTGCCGGAAGGATCGGCGGTAAGTGACGTTCCGGGAAAAGTGCCGGAGTTAAACGGATTGGGCGACTGTCCCATACCCAAGCCGCCGTAAGGCCAATAGCTGGAGTTGCTGATATCACCTTGAGCGTTGATGGAGACGGAGCCAACTTCCATGCCACCAGCAGCGGTACGGAATTGGATGTAGTTGTACTGGTTGCCACTGAAGGTAGCCAGGGAGATGTTGGCTTTTTGAATCGCGGTGATCAGCGCGGGCGTGTTGTGGTTTGGCCCAGTCTTGGTGGCTTCAATCAGCAAACCGTAATTCGGCAGTTCATAGGCTGAAACAAAATTGCCGGTGGGATCGTTGATGGTGTAAGTCCCGTTGGCGTTTTCGGTGTAAGGGACGGCGCCAGTGTCACCGTTGGAGTGGTTGGTGTACGTGATGGTGTGGGCGGTGGCATCCACGGTGATGCTGAGAAAATCACCGACGGAAGCGGTGCCGCTATAGCCGCGCGCGGCGGCCGCAGGGTTAGGAGTAGTGGACGTACCGCACCCGATCACTGCGGCAAAAGTGAAGATAGCAAGAGCAAGGAATTTTTTCATTGGCCCGTCCTTTTGGAGAGAAGAAGTACGTTGAAGGAACAATCGACGGACTGTTGGGGCCGCTTGAGAGGTTTGCGAGGTTGCAGGTTACGAAGGGAACGCGGACAGGACAAAAGTAGGTGTTTCCCTGGCCAGGGCTTACACCGAAATCACGGAAGCGCGCATGGAAGACGTGGGAACAGAAGGAACGGGATGGTGGTGGGACCAATCCCACTCTTCTGCTCGGTCGCCGCAAGAACCGCAGCTTCGCAAGCAAAAGAGTGGGGCACCAAGATTTGGGACCGGTTCGGAAGGAAACGCCTACTTGCGTCCCCAGAGATTGACTTCCGGCTTGCCTGAAGCCGGGTTGGCCTTGGAGTACCAGAGTTCAAAGCTTTGGACGATACGGTCGCCATCGAGGGGAATAGCACGGCTCTTACCGCCAGCGCGGATTACGTCGCGCACCTGCAAGGTCTGCGCTTCACCGTTGCCGTAGTGGACCACGATGTGGTCGAACTCAATGGAGCCGTTGGCTACGCGGATCTGCAGGAAGCGGAAACGGCCAGCCTTGTCGCCAACCGAGATGTTGTCGTGATCGTGTTGGCCGTCCACGTGGGACTGGCCCAGGTAAACCCAGTCAGCGGCGTGCGCCGAGGGAGCAACGTACAGCACAACGGCGAGGACGAACAATAAAGCAGCAAATTTCTTCATCGATTCAGTTTCTCCTTGGTAAATAAACAACGGTAAATAAACAGCTTCAGTATCGGCCCACGACATAATGGCCCATGTTCATGTCTTAAGTCGATAAGTTGTTTGGTTCCGATGGATGAAACCCCGGCGGACGGAGGAAGTTTTGTAGGGCCGCAACGCGGCCCAATCGCCGGGATCACCGTTATCGCACGACATCGCCGAGATCGGCAGGCAGAACACCCACCACGGAGACACGGAGGCACGGAGAAGTCGAGGACCGCGGAGGGCAGATTCCTCACTGCGGAAGGGGTTCGACTGGCAACCAAAAAGCAAGAAACACTGGTTCAAATCCACCAATTTGGCTGGTTGAAATCCACCAGCGGCCAGATTTCCATTGACGTAAAGTTATGTAGACATAAGAAACTAATTGGCTTATATGGGGTTAGCGTTGGCAGGGAACGTGCATAGTAAAGGCAAGAGTCCCGGAGTCTGCGTGGTCGCGGACGTGGGACGAAGAATTCAAGTTTGCTTGCAGGTAAGCCCCCGGGGAGGCTAGTTGAATGACACGGTTTCTAGCGAAAACGATTTTGGGAACGGCATCTTATCAAGCGCTTTTTAGGACGGCAAAATTCTTAGCTTTGGTGGGCGTGGCTGCGGCAATGTCCGTGGCGGTGGCGGCGACGCAGAACGGCGGCGGGCAGAGTGCTCCGCCGGACAACGGTCAGGGTGACCAGCAAAGCTCCGATCCGCAATCGGGTCCGCCGCAGGGGAACTATCCGCAGCCGAATGACCCGCAGTCAAACGGTCCTCAGTCCAACGATCCTCGATCAAACGACCGGCAACCAAACGATCCGCAGTTACACTATCCGCCGGGCCAAGGTCCGCAAGGCAACGGCCCGCAAGGCAACGGCCAGCAAGGGAATGATTCGCAATCCGACCAACCCAAAGCCAGCGTGGCCCGCATCAGCCTGATCCACGGTGACATTTCCATGCAGCGCGGGGACGCGAAGGAGTGGTCCGCAGCGTCGATCAACACTCCGTTGTTGCGCGGAGACCAGGTGGCGACCGGAGAAAAGTCGCGCGCTGAAATTCAGCTCGACTACGCCAACATCCTTCGCCTTTCTTCCCGCAGCCAGGCCACGATTGCTGAACTGACCCGCACCCGCATCCAAGTCCAAATTTCAGAAGGCTACGCGAGCTACACGATGTTAAAGGGCGGCGAAGCCGACGTGGAAATTGATACGCCGAACGTAGCGGTGCGTCCGCTGCGCCATGGCCGGTATCGCGTACAGGTGAATTCCGGCGAAGAGACGGATGTGATCGTCCGCGAAGGCGAAGTGGAAGTGGTTACGCCGCAGGGCAGCACCACGGTAAAAGAAGGCCAGATGATTACCGTGCGGGGCGTGGAGAATCCGGAATACAAAGTCAGCAGCGCGCCGGGCAAAGACGACTGGGACCGCTTTAACAAGGATCGCGACAACGCGATACACAGCGCTGACAGCTGGCATCGCACCAACGAGTACTACACGGGAACGCATGATCTGGATGGTCACGGCCGCTGGGTTTTTGTCCCCGAATACGGATGGGTGTGGCAGCCTTATGAGCAGTCTGTGAATTGGGCGCCGTACCAGTCTGGACGCTGGGTATGGGAACCGTACTATGGTTGGACATGGGTTTCGTATGAGCCTTGGGGATGGGCACCGTATCACTATGGGCGCTGGTTCTTCTGGGGCGCCTCCTGGGTATGGTGGCCGGGACCGGTGTATCACCACTACCGTCCAGTGTGGGGACCGGCGTTTGTAACGTTCATCGGGTTTGGCGGACGCGGGGGTGTTGGCGTCGGCTTTGGCTTCGGCAATATCGGCTGGCTGCCGTGCGGTCCGCGTGACTACTTCTATCCGTGGTACGGACGCGGCGGTAATCGCGTAAACGTGGTGAACATCACGAACATCACGGTCATCAACAATCGGCAAGGCATTGCGCCGCTGGCCGGAGTAGGCCGTGGACGCTCAGGATCTAACATTGATTTGGCGCTGACGAATCCGCGAGTGCGCGGAGGCATCTCCGGAGTTTCCGCGGACCAGTTTGGACGCGGCAACGCGCAAGTACGCCGGCTGGACGTGCAGGAAAGCGACGTGCGCCAGGCACGCGTGATGACGGCTGCCGTGCCGGTGGTCCCAACGCGTGAAAGCTTGAGCACGGGCGGCGCGGGAAGGACTCCGCAGCAGCTCGGAATTCAAACGCGCAACCAGGACCGCTTCTTTACGCGGCAGAAGCCGGAAGCTGGTCCGCCGGCTTTCCACGAGCAACAAAACCAGATGCAGAACGTGATCCAGTCACGCACGGGTGGAGCGCAAGTTCCAACACAGCCGCGCGGATTCGAAGGATCACCGGCGTCGCAAACGGGACAAGCCGGGCAAACGGGGCAAGGCGGGCTGCAAGGTTCGCAAGGACGTCCGGAATTCCACGGACAACCGACTTCCGGGAGCCGTGTGGGAGATACAAGGGGAAAAGCCGAGGGCCCGGTAAACAGCGGTTCGACCGGCGCACCGACTCCAGGGACCGCACAGCCCATACAAAACAGCAACGGAAAGCCCACGACCGTGGATCGCGGAAACACGAGCGTTGATCAGAACCAGAACCGTGGCGGCTGGAGCAAATTTGGCACGCCGGGTGGACGCAGTTCGTCTCCCTCTAGCGATTCCGGCCGGATCAACACGGCGCCTCCGCCGAGCAATCCACGTGTGGACAACACGCAGGCACCGCGCGGTGGCAATGGCGGTGGAGTGAACACTCCCTCTCCGAGCGGCGCGGCGAACAACGCGCCGAGGAACGATGACCACGGCTTCCAGCGGTTCCCGAATAATCAGGGAACCAGCAACCGCGGGACGAGTGTGCCCAACACGAACAGCGGGTCAGGCAAGCCTCCGTTGCAACTGGACCGGCCTATTGTGACGCCGCGCAGCGAAGGGCCACGCTCGGACGCTCCGCGCGCGGAATCTCCGCGAAACCAGCCGCCGGCGGCTTCGGCCCCGCGGACGGAAATTCGCAATGAGCCAAGGAATGTTCCTCCGCCGTCGCGGGCGCCGGATGTCCGCAGCGAACCAAGAAGTGTTCCGCCGTCGCGTACGGATAGCCGCAGCCACTCTTCGAGTGGAAATAGTTCGTCCCACAGCAGCCACAGCAGTAGTGGTAGCAGCCATGGAAGCGATCACGGTAGCAGCCACAGCGGAAGCGACAAGAGTTCGTCGAAGTCATCCTCAAATTCCAAGAACCGGTAAATGGAATTCCGGTTTGGGACTTAGGCAGTTCAGCTCTAACTTTTGGTCGCTGCGCGACAAACCGCTTTAAGGTTCTCGGGTTGGTGCAGACTTTACAGCCCTGAAACGAGCAGCTCGGCGCGCAAGTCGGCCTCGCTGCTTGGATTTTGGTTGCTAAGAGAAGGTGAGATCGACAAAGCAGTGGAGACAATTCTCCACTGCTTTTTTTGTCGCTACGCGACAAACCGTTTGAAGATATACACTCTCGCGGTGACTTTTCTGCCCGCAGTCGCGACCAGCCCCGTGAGTCCACCTCGCGGCTTGTTTTTCGTCAAAACACCTCCGCCAAGCAGGAACTTCGCCGACCTTTTATAATCGCCGGTTCTCTTACACTGATTGCAGGAGCGGCGTTTGGCCTATTACAACGACCTGAGAGAGTGGATTGCCGCGCTGGACCGCGCCGGCGAACTCAAACGGATTCGCACGGAAGTGGATCCCATTCTGGAAATTACCGAGATTGCGGACCGCGTGTCCAAAGGCGCCGCGAAGAAATACGGACGTCCGGGCGGCCCGGCCCTGCTGTTTGAAAATGTAAAGGGCGCCAACGGTGTGCCGGTTTTCATCAACCAGTTTGGCTCAGAACGCCGCATGCAGCTGGCGCTGGGCGTGGACAAGCTGGACGAAATCGCCGATCGGATCCGCCAGTTGCTCAATATGAAATCGCCGGAAGGCTTTCTGGAAAAACTGAAGATGCTGCCCATGCTGGCGGACATGGGAAAGTTCTTTCCCAAAACCGTGGAGACCGGGCCGTGCAAGGAAGTGATCAAGAAGAAAGATTTTTCGCTGCTGGATTTTCCCATCCTGCAATGCTGGCCGAAGGATGGCGGAAGGTTCATCACGTTGCCCAACGTGATTACGCGCGATCCGAAAACAGGAAAGCGCAACGTGGGTATGTATCGCATACAGGTTTATGACGCCACGTCCGCGGGCATGCACTGGCAGCGACAGAAAGTAGCGGCGGAGCATTATCGCGAACTGCTACGGCAAGGCGCCGCGAAAGCTTCAAGCAGCGGACAAGATGGCGGGTTGCAACCATCAGAAGACGCAAAGAAACGGACCTGCGTGGACATTATGGCGCGTTCCGGTGGCGGATCAGTTCTGGCAAGCGGCGAGCGTCCCAGCGGAACCATGGATGTTGCGGTGGCCATCGGTACCGATCCGGCGATGACGTTTTCCGCGATCGTCCCAGCGCCGCCGGACGTTGAAGAGTTTATCGTTGCCGGATTCCTGCGGCAGAAACCCGTAGAACTGGTGAAATGCGAGACGGTTGATCTTGAGGTGCCGGCGTCAGCGGAAATCGTAATTGAAGGTTACGTGAAACTGGACGAACTCCGCACCGAAGGTCCTTTCGGCGACCATACCGGCTTCTACTCGCTGGAAGACGAGTATCCCGTGCTGCACGTCACTTGCATCACGCATCGTAAAGATCCGATTTACGCGACGACGATCGTCGGCAAGCCTCCGATGGAAGATGCCTGGATGGGAAAAGCCGTGGAGCGCATCTTCCTGCCGCTGATGAAGCTCACGCTGCCGGAAATTGTGGACGTGAATCTTCCGGTGGAAGGCGTGTTCCACAACCTGATGGTTGTTTCCATCCGCAAGTCTTATCCGGGACACGCGCGCAAGGTCATGAATGGCATTTGGTCGCTCGGGCAGGCCATGTTCACCAAATGCGTAGTCGTGGTGGATGAGGACGTGAACGTGCAGGACATTGGTGAAGTCGTTTTGAAGGTCTTCAACAACATTGATCCGGAACGCGACATTCAATTCACGCTAGGGCCGGTTGATTCGCTGGACCATGCGTCGCGCCTGCCGAATTTTGGATCCAAGATGGGTATCGATGCCACGCGCAAATGGCCCGCTGAAGGATTCACGCGTCCCTGGCCGGATGAGATTCTGATGGACGAGAAAACCAAAGCAGCGGTGGACAAGAAGTGGAAAGACCTGGGCATTGAGTAATGAATTGCGCATTCGCCAGCATGGGCCTTGCAGGTAGAATTCTAGAACGGGGGAGTTAAGTCCAGTGCACCGGGATATTGAGAACGAAGAAAAGAACAATCCGTTTGCCAAGGCCGCCAGCGATCTGGGACGTACCGTGGCCCAAGCCAAGCCGTTGCTGGCGGGACTTAACAACGCAGACGCCAGTGAGCGATCTGATCCGAAGAAATGGTCGAAGAAAGAAACCCTTGGCCATCTCATGGACTCGGCGTCCAACAATCACCAACGTTTTGTGCGCGCGGCTTTGCAGGGCAGTTTGACTTTTCCGGGCTACGATCAGGAAGCGCTGGTCGATCTCCAGAATTTCGCTGAAGTGGATTGGGGTTTTCTAGTGGACTTGTGGGCCAGCTACAACCGCTTTCTGGCGCACGTTCTTTCCGGGCTTCCGGAATCTGTTTCGCAAGTGGTTTGCAGCATCGGCGATCATCCTCCGGCCACACTGGAGTGGATTGCGGAAGATTACGTGGCCCATCTCAAGCATCATCTCAATCAGATATTAGGCGAGACATTCGAAACCAACTACGGACGAAAACCGAGTTAACAGATGCCTGACCTGTTGTCTCAACTGCTGGAAGGACCGGAGTCAGGCCCTCCGCCTGAGCTGGTTCCATCCCCGCGCCGTCGTTGGATCAAACCAGTGGCGATTCTGGCCGCAGTCATTTGCATTCTGGCCGCGCCCATCTTTTATATGACGTCAATGCCGGGACGCCCCTACATTGGAACGCTGCCGCCCTTGACTGCCGAGCAGACCGAGATCGCGCAAATCCTCAAATCCCGCGTGTGGTATTTGTCGGAAACCATTGGGGAACGCAACGTATTTGCTTACGCAGCTCTGCAAAACTCCGCCGACTACATAGAGAAATCGTTCAACCAACTGGGCTATACGGTGAAGTCTCAGGAATATATGGTGGAAACGCGCCGCGTGCGCAACTTGATTGCGGAATTGCCGGGCAGCAGCAAAGCTTCGGAAGTTGTTGTGGTGGGCGCGCACTATGACACGGTTGACGCGTGTCCTGGCGCCGACGACAATTCCAGCGGCGCCGCCGCGCTTCTGGAACTGGCCCGGTTACTGCGTGACGCGCATCCCGCCCGGACCATACGGTTCGTGGCTTTTGTGAATGAAGAGCCTCCGTGGTTTCAAACCTACAACATGGGCAGCGTGGTTTACGCGAAGTCAGTTCGCGCAAAAAAAGAAAACGTGGCCGCTGCGGTCTCCATTGAAACCATCGGCACGTTTTCAGACCAGCCGAAAAGCCAGCAATATCCCGCGGGATTTGGGGCTCTCTATCCGAGCAAGGGCAATTTCATTGTCTTCGTTGGCAATTTGGGATCGCGGAGCCTGGTGCGCCGCGCCATCAAGTCTTTCCGCGAGCACTCCTCATTTCCGTCAGAAGGGTCGGCCGTGCCGTCCGCGGTGCCGGGAGCAGGCTGGTCAGATCATTGGTCCTTCTGGCAGCAAGGATATCCGGCGATCATGGTCACTGACACGGCGCCGTTCCGCAACAAGAACTACCATCTGCCCAGCGATCGTGCCGATACGCTCGACTATGGCCGCATGGCCCGCGTGGTGGATGGTCTCCGCAATGTGATCGCGGATCTGGCCAACTAGCGTTCGAGATGCGTCCGTTCTGGTGGCGCATCAGGCGAGGAGTTTCAGGCGTTGTTCTCTTTCATTAAGTCCATTCTTTGACCCCATTCTCGGCACTGATATGCCCCGCTTTCATTGAACAAAAGGTTCGGCGAGACGATTTACCGTGTCCCAATAAGGGAAAAAGTGTAAAAATTCTTGTAACTGTGAACGTTAAAATTCACTAACTCTGCAAGACTGTTATGTATGGAGCCGGTCCCCCAGTAAGCGCGGGACCATTCAGAAGTAGAAAGTTTCGGTCGAAGCTCGTCTCGTTGAGTGATGACGCGCCCGGGGAGACGCTTGCTTAGCGGCAGGCACTCTCGTGGCTGGATTTGTAACCACAACAGAAGTGCGAACCCGGGCATGGCCCGAGCAAGGGAGAGCACGCCATGGAAGTTGCGGTTTTTGGCGCCGGCATAGCCGGACTGATGACGGCGATTGCGCTGCGACGCAATGGACACAATTGCCGGATTTTTGAAAGAAGCCGCCAGGCGCACGAAGCCGGGATGGGATTCATCCTGGTGCCGGAAGGCATCGCTCGCATGGAAGCCATGGGCGTCCAGTTGAAGGGCGTACCGCTGGAACGCTTTTTCTATCGCAACTCTTCAGGAGAGATTCTTCACGACCAACAAATGCCCGTGGGGGCGCGCAGCATTCGCCGGCGTGATCTGAGTACGTCATTGCTGGAGGCCTTGCCCAACGGAACCACCATCACGTTTGACGCAGAACTAGACCGCCTGGAATTTGACCGGCAGGGCCGGGTGACTCACGCCGTACTCAGTTCCGGTGAATCCGTTCGGGCAGATTTGTACGTATCCGCGGATGGCAGCCGTTCGCGAGCGCGGCATATGTTGTTTCCCGGGTGGTCAGCGCCGCTGGCGCGCGTGCCGGAACTCGTAGGCCTGGTGCGGTGTCTGCAAACGCTGCGTTGGGCTGGACATGACTTCAATAAATTTCATTCCGAGTCCGGCGGCGTGGCGCTGGGTGTTTTGCGCGTTGATGAGGAACACGTGGTGTGGTATCTGCAATTTGATTCCAAACGTTTTCCTTTGCTCCCGGCGGCCATGGTCAGTGATGGCATTGCCGCCGCACAGGCCAGACGGTCTTTCGCCACTCAACTGGTGGGCGACTGGGCGGCCCCCATCCCCCATCTGCTGGAAGGAACGGACTTTACCCGCGTGCATCACTGGCAGCCGGTGGACGCGGATTTGATTCCGCGCTTTCACCAGGAAAACCTGGTGCTGGTAGGTGACGCCGCGCATCCGCTCTCACCGTTTACCAGCCAGGGAGTTTCTTCTGCGATTGCGGACGCAACCACGCTGGCCACGGAAATTGAGACGGACTGCACGGTGGAAGAGTTACCGCAAGCGCTGGACCGTTATTCGGTCACACGACGAGCGCAGTGCGCGCCCTATGTAACCAAAGGCCGTACGCTCATGCAGAATTTCTTGCAGCCATTGGCGCGGGAAGAAAGAGCACTGCTGCCCATTGCTTGAACACCGATTGCTTAAACAATGGACAGCAGTCCTCAAGTGGTTGGAAGCCTTCGGGCGGCGTCTGGCATCAGCTCAAGACGCAGCCGTGGCCTGATTGTTGCCGGACATGATCTTCTGCATGTTTTCCGGAGAGAAGAAATCCTGAACCGGGACGGCATGGGCCATTACGCCGAAGAAACGACTACGTTGTTCCGGGTTGAACTGGAGAGCAAAGAGCAGTTGCGCCAGCTCGGGTGGAGGCGGCGCCAGCGCAGCCAATTGCGTGGTCAATTGGAAATACGGCATCTCCGATTCGTCGCGATGTTTTTCATAGGCAGCCAGGGCCTGGTCCATCGGGATACGATTGGTGAGTCCAGAGTCAATGGCTTCAGCCAGCCATTCAGCCGAGCGCAGCGCATCGGTGATACCGGATGCGGTGCACGGGTCTTTTTGGTAGCCGGCGTCTCCCACAAGGGCCCAGCCGGGTCCCCAGGGACGCCGCAGATGATAGGGAATTACGCCGCCGACAAAATGCGATTCGCGCTTACCCTGGCTCATGCGCTCAGCCAATTCCGGTACATGCTCGGCAATGGTAGCGGTATGGTATTTTTCAACGTTGGTGCGGACTTCCGCGATTTCGCGCGCCGGGAATGCCGCGCCGATCAAAGTAAGGTTGTCATTGGTGTTGTACGCAAACACCACGCGATTGGGACGCAGCCACAGGTGCCATCCCTTCATGGGAACGCCGCTCCAATAGGCATACCAGGAACCTTCCAGCCCGGGACTCGTATGCTGTTCTGGCGCTTTTACTGCCTGAGCTACGGCGGAAAACATACCGTCCGCGCCGACGACGATGCGCGCTTTTTCGGTGACCTCGCCGCCGGAGTGGCGCGCGCGGATGCCGACAACGCGGTCGTTGTCCCAGAGAAGATCCTGCACGGAGAATCCTTCACGCAGTTCAGCCCCGGCATCCACCGCGCCTTGCGCGAGGATAGGATCGAGCACGATGCGGCGCGGCGCGTAAGCCGTGTTCACTCCGTCCACGGGCGGCACAGGGCCGGTGAGCGAGAAAGCGCCGTAATCAAAATAGTCGTGGGTGATAGGCGGGCATCCGGTAGCATGCAGTTTATCCAGAAGTCCCCAGCGTTTCATACAGGCAGATCCAGCCTGGTGCATGAAGTGGTTGGAAAACGCCATATCGCTGGGAAATGTAGTACGGTCCACAAGCAGGACTTTGTGTCCCTTGCGGGCCAACAACAGGGCCACGGGCGAGCCGGCGCAGCGGGCGCCTACCACGATTGCATCGTACATAGTGTCTCCTGGATGCGAAAAGTTTGGGGCTCTTTCATTCTCTATGGGACTATATAAGAAATTTCCAATTCTTCAGATAGAATTTGTCGGCCTTATGAAGTTGGCCTCAGGGAATTCAAAACTTAAAGCGAAGGAAAATTTTCCATGGCGAAAGTGTTTGTGTCCAGCGTGATTGCCGCTCCGATTGAAAGCGTGTGGGAATACATCCGCGATTTCGGCTCATTACACAAATGGTTTCCGAGCGTGACGGACACCCGGATTGAGGGCAGCGTCGCGCCCGACCATGCCGGCTGCATCCGCAATTTCGGCCTGGGTAGCGGCGGACGAATGAGGGAAGAGCTGCTGGAATTCTCTGACCAGAAACACACTTGCGTCTACAAGATGCTGGACGGCGCTGTTCCCATGTCCCGCTATCTGGCCGGCGCAAAGCTCTTGCCGGTCACCGACGATGGCTCCACGTTTGCCGAGTTGAGCGCGGAGTTTGAATGCGCGCCGGGCCAGGAAAAAGATGTTGCCGCGTTCCTCTCCAGTACGTACAAAGCAGCGTTTGACGGGATCAAGCAGCATTTTAAGAAGCCGTAAGATGACGATGAAGGAAAATTACTTTTCAGACGAGTCCGTGCCCCTGGAGTTGCTGCGCAAACGCGCGTTCAATATGCGCTGGGCGCAGCAGCCCGAGGGAGTGATTCCGCTTACGGCGGCCGATCCGGATTTCACTGTGTGTCCGCCGATTCAGGAAGCGCTGGTCCGTTACGTCCGGGAAGGCGTGATGAGTTACGTTCCTCCAGAAGGTTTGCTGGACTTTCGTGAAGCCGTAGCCGAGTGGATGCACGACACGCGCGGATTTCAGTGCGAAGCAGAGAATGTCTTTGCCACAGACAGCGCGGCTTCCGGCATGGCCGTGGTGGCGCGGGCTTTTCTTGGGGCGGAGGACGAGGCACTGGTTCCCGCTCCGGTAGATTTTCTTTTGCGGCATACGGTGGAGGCCGCCGGAGCCAAGGCAGTACCAGTGCTGGTAACGCGGGGTACCACGGCGGAACAATTCGTCGCCGGGATGGAAGCGGCCATCACGCCAAGAACGAAGATGCTGTGGCTTTGCAATCCGCATAATCCGCTGGGCGTGGTGTATTCGCGGGAATGGCTCAAAGCGGTGGCGGAGTGGGCCGTGCGCAAAGGCTTGAAGATTGTGTCCGATGAAATCTGGTCAGACATTGTGTATGAGCCGCACAAGCATGTGGCCACGGCATCGCTTTCGGCGGAGATCGCGCGCAACACCGTGACCGTGTATGGATTTTCGAAGAACTTTGCGCTGGCCGGATTACGTGTTGGCTGCCTGATCTGCACCGATCCGGAATGGAAAAAAGAAATCGTAAAAGTCTCTGACGCCGAGAGCACCGTTTATGGCGTGTCTGTGCTTTCGCAGGTCGCGGTGATTGCGGCATTGCGTGACAGCCGCGAATGGCTGGCGGAATTTGTTCGGCATCTGCAATCGCAGCGCGACTACACTGTCGATCGTTTGCGCGGGTGGCCCGGTGTAAAAGTTGATCCGCCTCAGGGAACCTACGTCATTTTCCCCAACGTGACCCACCTGGACAAAGACGGCGACTCGGAGCGTCTGTGCGCGCGGCTGCGGGACGAAGCCAAAGTGGCGTTGGTGCCGGGGCTACCGCGCTGGTTCGGCCAAGGATCGTCGGGCCATCTTCGGATATGCTTTGCCACGTCGCGAGGCATCTTGAAGGAAGCGTTTGACCGGCTGGAGCCAGTGGTTAGACGCATCGCCGCTGGTTAACCCCGGCCAAACACACACCACGGAGGCACGGAGACACGGAGAAAGCCAAGGCTGTTGAAAAACAGCGTGAGCCGCTGATCTTCGCTGACCGGAAGCAAGTTAGCCCGCGAAGCTCGCGAAAGAGCTCGGATCGAAAGACCCACCACGGAGGCACGGAGACACGGAGAAAGGCGCAGGGTGGTCGAGATTCAGGTCGTTCGATCAGCTGAAATTCTGGACCCAGGAAATAGTAACTGCCCTTACTTTCGCCGGATCGTGCCTTCCACATACCTGGCGAATTGGTCCGGCTTGTCGGGCGGAGCGATTTCAAATATAACTTTCAGCGTCCCCGGCTGAACGTTTTCGTAAGTAAGTCGGAATTGCGGACCGGGCGCTTTTTCGCTTAAGAAAACCAAACGTTTTTTGTCGGCGGAAAAGCTGACGTCGTAATGGATGGTGTGGCCTTCGTTGTCAGTATAGAAAGCCTTGGTGGCGGCGCCCTGGTGATAGATAACCATCAAATCATCGTGGACATACGCTGGACGGCCGTTGGCAGCGGCGTACTCACCATGATTTTTTCTGACGAGCACTTTGCCGTCCAGGTCAGGCGCAAGCGTAGCCCAGGCATTGCTGGCGGGGCCGGGCACACCGCCGCTTTCCATGGGATGCCATTCGCCGAGCATGAAAGCCCAGTCCGCCCAGTTGGCAGAGTCTTTGGGCGTAGTTGGTTGCGAAAGGGCCGCGCCGGACAGCAGCAGGAGGGCGAGAAGAGGCAAGAAACGTTTCATGGCGATGTTGGTAGGATTGGCCAGAACGAATTATACTGTCCGCATGTCGATCTTTAGCGATATCTTCGGGATTGCCAAGGGAATGTCCGTGACGTTCCGTGAGATGTTTGCCCCCACCACGGTGGAGGACTACCCGAACAAGAAGCTGCCCAACGAAGGCGCCGTGTTCCAGGAACGATTCCGCGGACTGCACGTGCTACAACGCGACGAAAACGGCCTGGAAAAATGCGTGGCGTGTTTCCTGTGCGCGGCGGCTTGCCCTTCCAACTGCATTTATATTGAAGCGGCGGAAAATACCGAAGAGCATCGCATCAGCGGAGCGGAACGTTACGCCAAGGTCTACAACATCGACTACAACCGCTGCATCTTCTGCGGTTACTGCGTGGAGGCCTGCCCCACGGACGCCATCACGCACGGGCACGGATTCAAAATGGCCACGTATAACGCCAGTAATCTGGTGTATCGGAAAGAGCAGTTGCTGACGAAGATCGAGTAAAGATCGCCGACATCGCGCGTGATCGCCGACATCGCCGACATCGGAAAACCTGCACAAGATGAGTATGCTAAAAGGGGCCTTAGCCAGGCTGCGATTGTATTGCCGTCTTCAAATCGCGACATCGCCGTCATCGGAAAACCTGCACAGATGAGTACGCTCAAAGAGGCCTGAGCCATGCTGTGATTGTATTGCCGTCTTCAAATCGCGACATCGCGCGTCATCGCCGTAATAGGGAAGCCTTCACAGGTAGTAAAGGCGGGCGGTGGAGAATCCTCATTCTCGCGCGGTTCGGCGAGAGGCTGCGAAGATCGCCAGCAACTGGTTGGCTTCAGAGAGCAACTCCACGAGCTTAGCCGGTTTGACAAGGCCGCTTTCTGACAAAAGCTCCAGCCAAAATACTGTCTCGTCAGCCTCTTCGACTACAATTCCCATTTTTGCGATGAACTCGGCTTTTGAACGCGATCTGCCCGCGGCAGATAGTTAGCGGCTACGCTGGTTCCCGACCTCAGAATCTGTCTGGCGATCACATCGGCTTCGCGCGATGCCGGAAGGGCTTGCGACATCCGGATCAGGCGCAAGGCAAATTGCTTCGTTCTAGAGCGCAGTTCTTCGTGCTTGTCTGACTTCATCGGGCGACTTTCTCCAGATAAATTGAAAATGTGATCATCCTTCAGTCGCGACTTTTGCTGTCCCGATGTCGGCGATGTCGGCGATCACGCGCGATGTCGGCGATCCCTACGGTTTCTGCGTTGGCCTGAGTATTACTTCACTAACAAATGAGTTGGGCGACTGGGTGACTAGCATGGCCACGACGTGGCCCACGTCGTCCGGTTGCAACATTTTGCCGGGATCTTTTCCTTCATGCGGAGAGAGTTCCGTGTTTGTTGATCCAGGGCAGACCACGGAAACGCGGATGTTGTGTCCGCGCAGTTCTTCCGCGGCGGAATACGACAAGCCGTTCAACCCCCATTTTGAAGCCGAGTAAGCGGCGCCGTTGGGCAGCGCGTTCTTGCTGGCGATGGAAGAGATGTTCACGATGTGGCCGCCGCCGGTGGCGATCAACAGCGGCGTGAACGCGCGGATGGTGTAGAACACGCCGCGCAAGTTGATGTTGAAGATGTGGTCCCAGGCGTCCAGGGGCATGCGGTGCAGAGGCTGGCCGAAGCTGGCAACGCCGGCGTTGTTAACGAGAATATCCAGCCGTCCAAAAGTTTTTTGCACACACTCGGCCAGCTCGGCAACTGAATTCCAATCTGCCACGTCACATACAAGTGCTTCGGATTGTCCTCCGGCGGAGCGAATCTGCCGTGCTGTATCTTCGATGTGAGCGGCGGTGCGTCCGCACACGACAACAGATGCGCCAAGAGTGGCCAGGCGGCGGGCGATCCCGGCGCCAATTCCGCGGCCACCTCCAGTAACAACCGCGATTTTCCGAGAAAGTTGCAGCATGATTGCCTTTCCTACTGATTTTTACAGGATTCCTGGAACATTCACGGTATGCTAAGTGTCAATAGTCGGGGAGCGGTCCGTCACGTAGGGCAAAAGTTGCGTTCTCCGTAATGCCCGGATAACGGTGCAACGGATATTTGCATCTGAACAGTTAATGTCATTTTAAGGCGCAGCTTGCCCAAAAGTAGGGATAGTCTTTTATAATCCGTTGCTCAGGTTTTCTTGAAATAGGCAAGGCCCAGTTTGAGGCCGGCGGCAATCTTGTGCCTCCGGGCCATTATAATTTCCGGCAAAGATGGATTGAAGGAGCGATAGCCCAATGAGAAAAGTGATTGTCACGTTCGTACTGGCGCTGGTGATTGGAAGCCTGGCGCAGGCGAATGCCCAGACGCCCGCAGGCTCTGACCAGACGAACGTCCCAACCAACCAGAAAGTCATCAAGGACCCGGCCGAATACAACGCCTACGTGAACGCGCTGAACATGAAAGACCCAGCGGGCAAAGGCGCGGCCATGGAAGCTTTTGTTGCCCAGTATCCGCAGAGCATCGTGAAAGTTGATGCCTTGCAGGAAGCCATGGCGGCCTATCAGGGAGCGAACAACCCGGCCAAAGTGAGGGAACTGGCGAAGCGCATTCTGGCCGAAGACAACAAGAATGTACGAGCCCTGGCCATTGTCACGTTTTTTGACCGCAGCGAAGCCAAAACACCTGATGATTTCAACAAAGTGAAAGCAGAGGCCGAAACCGGCCTAAGTTCCATTGACGGCTGGAGCAAACCCGAAGGCATGACCGATCCGGACTTTGCCAAACTGCGCACGCAGATGAAAGCGATCTTTGCGGGCGCCGCCGGATTCGCGTCACTCCAGGTCAAGGATTACGCCGCAGCCCAGAAAAACCTGTTGCAGGCGATTGAAGCCGATCCCACAAGCCTGGAAGCGTACTATCAGGTCGGCATCTCCTATTTGAAGTCAACTCCGCTGGATAAAAAAGGCTTCTGGTACGTAGCCAAGGCATACAACATGGCGGTGGCCCTGAACAACGCCGCGGGAGCCAAGGCCATCAAT
>JANXPR010000512.1 GCA_025357215.1 Acidobacteriaceae bacterium
TCGCGATCAAACTTGGCGCCCTGAACTGCGGCGGCGTTCCATGCGATGAGCGCGGCCACCAGGGGACGGTCTTTCAGTTGTTCAAGATCAGTGATTGCAGGGGCCAGGGCCATCAGCCTTCACTCCTCTCAGCGGTGTTCCAGTTGATGACGCCCTTCTTCCATATATAGAAGAAGCCGACCAGGACCAAGCCGATGTACACCAGCATTTCCCAGAAGCCGAACATTTTAAGTTCGCGGGCGATCACGGCCCAGGGATAGAGGAAGACGGCTTCCACATCAAACAGAATGAACAGCATGGCCACCATGTAGAACTTCACGTTAAAGCGTTGCTGGGCGTCTCCGGTGGGGTTGATGCCGCACTCGTAGGCCGTGTTCTTGGCGCGCGTCCATTTGTGTTTTCCCAAAAGATGGGAGAGGCTGACCATGATCACGGCCAAGCCAATGGCCACCACGATCATGATCAACAGCGGGATATAGCGGGCGAAGTAGTTATTGTCCGGCATGAATGAGCCTGTATATAATGCGCCAACCACTGCGGGCTAAACACTCGAATGTAATTTCCCTTCGCGGGGGTGTCAAGCCCTTGAATTTGCACGATGTTAATGTTTTTTTATATATCGCTCCCAGGAAGCGATTTAAGGCCAAATTGCATCGCAAACCACAAAAGTATTTCGCTATTTTCACCCCGCATTCATGACCATTTTTGGATTCAACACAGACGTTAAGCTCGGCGACGTGGTGTACCACGTGCAGAGCGAAGCCCGGCAGAACGATCTCCTGCTACAAACCATGGTTTTCGTAAAAGGCGCGTGCGTGGGGAAACATGCGGTCTCTTACGCGCATATGAGCATGCAACAGGGATTCTCCGAGGGCGCGATGCATGAGTTGCTCAAAGCCCAGCACAAAGCGGCATTGGATATGGTGCAGCAGGGCCAGATGGCGGAGTTTGGCGGCGGAACGGAAGTACAGGACGTGGGCGGGATTGGCCTGGCACTCAAGTGGACGCGAATTTCCCCGGAGAATCTGGGAGCGTCTCTACTCTTCCATGTGCAGGTGAGCGACGGCAGAGCGCCGGTGAATAGCGCGCGGGTGGCCGCTTTCCCGTGTTCACCGCAGGACGCGGAAGCGTTGAGTCATGCTACAACCGATGCCGAAGGGAATGTCGCGTTGCCGGTGGCTCTGACGGAAGACGTGGAGCGCGATCTGGCGGTGATGATCCAGGCCACCAGCGGAGGCAAGTCCGCGACGAGAAAATTCAGGTTCAGAAAATAAGTTTTGCTATTGTCCCGGATTCGTTTTGCCTTTCTTGATCTCACCCAATCCCAAAGCGTGTTGGACCACGGGCCACCATGCGTCCATGGAATTGAGCTGCCAGTTGCGGGCGGTTTCGCGGGTGATGCCGGCGGGCGCCGGAACCAACTGATTCAGCTTGTCGAAGATCAGCAGCCGTTCGTTTTCTTGCGCGCGGGAAAACAGGTTGAGCAGCGTCAACGCGTCGCGCTGGCGCGCGTCATGCAATATGGTTTGCAGCGCCGGGCCGCGCTGAGGAGAATCAGTGGACATGAAAGCAAATTCGCCGGCGGCTTGCTGGAAGGCCGGAGTTGCGTCCACGAAATACGGCGGGCTGAGCGCCTTGCCGGGAGCAATCCGGGCCATGGCTCCGGCGGGGACCAGAGACTGCGAGTCGCCGTTTAAGGAAACCCATCCGGAAGAAACTTTGAGTTCGCCACGGCCGTCACGATCAATCCGGAGTGTGTATTCGCATCCCAGGTCAATGGCTTTGGCGGAAGGCGTATCGACCACGAACAAACCTGGCGGTGAAAACACCGTGGCGTGAATGTTGCCGTAACGCAGCAGCAGAAGCTGTTGTTCTGACGAGGATTCGGCCAGACTTACCATGCTGTCCGCGCCGACCTGAACTTCGCCGACGTTTTTAGATTGAATTTGAGCGGTGGACATTCTGTCCGTGGTGAGCCATGTGCCCGGGGCCACGCGTCCGCGGACCAAGATGCGGCCGCCGAGTGTGGGCGAACCGGCGGTGGCCTGGGCTTCCCAATTCGTGGTCACCTGGTGCAGCGAAGTAATGAACCACACGGCAAGGCCCACGCACACAACCAAGGCCAGCGCAGTGCCAAAATCCGGACGCAACGACGAACGGAGCCGGCTCATGTTGGACGCGCGTTTCAACTCCGCAAAGTCCGGAGTGCTTTCCTTCAGGCGCAAAGGCGCCAGCGCGTTTTCGAGATGGCGCAATTCAGGGTCGGGGTCGCCGCCGCGGTCCCATAGATAGTCGTCATTCATTGGCTGGCCTCCTTTCCCAATGCCTGGCGCAGTAACTCCATGCCGCGATGCAGATTCACGCGCACCGATCCGGGAGTGAGTCCGGTGCGTTCCGCGATTTCCGGTCCAGTCATGCCTTCCACCAGCCGCATGGCTAGTGTCTCGCGATAGGCTTCCGGCAATTTCTGGATGACCTCAAGCACGGCGGCAGCCACCAGCGCGGCCTGCGACCTGGGCTGCTGATGGCCGTGATTCTCAGAAACTTCCACTGAATCCTCGCGCTCGCGATAGAAATCCATGGCGCGATTGCGCGCGATGGTGAAGATCCAGCCACCGAACGCGGCGGGATCCTTGATGGCCTTGAGCTTGCGCAACGCGGAAAGAAAAACTTCCTGCACCAGGTCTTCAGCGTCAGCGGCTGGGACGCGGGCGAGGAGCGCGCCGTGGACCATCCGCGAAAAACGGGAGTAAAGCTCGCCGAAAGCTTTCATGTCGCCTGCTTGCGCGGCGGACACAAGGTCGCGCACAGAGGTGGCTTTTTGTTGCGCGTTATTTTTAGACGAGACAGGCATGGCACGTTGGAAGGACGGAAAAAACATAACAGGTGTTAGCCATAAGTCTGAAATTTTTTGTTGGCGTGAATTTGGTTAACAAGTTGGGAGAAAGCTCGTCCTTTGTGCGCGAAACAGAAGTCTTGCCACATGCAGCGAGCAGATTGTGAGCCAAAGGAGAACAACGCAGTGAGAAAAACACTCTCGTATTTGATGGTCATGTTGCTGGGAACAATCGTTCTTGGATTTTCACTTACCGTAGATGCGGCACCGGCAGCCAGTCCAGCGGTTACTTACCAGGTCCGCCCGGACTACACCAACATCACATTCACAATTGTGAAATGGAAAGTTTTCAAGGAAGAGGGGATGTTCCGTGATTTTGCCGGCACGCTCACGTATGACCCGGTGCGTCCGGAGCGCTCGTCGATTGTGCTCACGGTGCAGTCGGGGAGCCTTGACACCAAGAATAGTGGTCGCGACAGGGTGGCAAAGTCCGACGACTTTCTTGACGCGGAACGCTATCCCACTCTGGAGTTTCACAGCACGGCGGTGAAACAAAAGTCGGCGGAACTACTGGAGATTGACGGCGACTTCACGCTACACGGCGTGACTAAAAAGATCACGATTGAAGCAAATCTGCTGGGCGTGCATGAAGTTG
>JANXPR010000531.1 GCA_025357215.1 Acidobacteriaceae bacterium
CTCGCAATCGCGATGTCCATGTTCATCCGGTTGATCTCCATCGTCAGCGTTCCGGCCACGAGGCGCTCGCGCATGATTCCCGCGTCGGGATGGAAAGGATCAGGATTGAAATCGGGATCGTTGTCTTCCAGTATCGCGATGTCTGCTGCGAGATCCTTTGTTGACCTGTGCACGCCGACGACGGCTCCCATGAGCGAATCAGACGCCAACTGTTCCTTGAATCGCGGCGCGGAAAGTGGCGCTGCCGGGATTGCCCTTGAATTGTCGATAGCGTCGGGCAATAAGGTCACGAATTGTCCCGCCACCTTTAATCCGCTGACGTCAGTATGGCCGAACAAGTCACGAATAATTTCTTCGCGGGTCGCGGGCGCTCTCGTTTCTCGGTTTAGAGCTTTTGCTTTCAGCAGCACAGTAGCGATGGCGTTGGCGACGACATTCGGATCACCGCGCTTGGCGACGTAGGAATTGTACCATGACGCTTGCACGGCATATTGCACCGCAATACCGAGGTCATATCGCAGTTTTTTGCTACCGGGATTTTCACAATAGGCGTTCAGTGCGTTGACAACCAAATTTACCGCCTCGGGGGCATTGGCGATGAGATCGCCGATCGCTTGCTTCGTCTCAGGGTCAACGCCTCCTCGCCGGGGGGAAAGCGAAGACCAACCAGCGGCTAAAAGAAAAAATCTATGGCCCTAAAAACGCCCGCCGGAAGCAGAGTACCTGTCTCGGCCTCACCCGCTTCTCAATCCAGGCCCTGGCGGGCCGTCCAACGCAAACGCCGGGCATGGAAAGCGGCGGTCTGAACCAGTGCCTATCGGTTCGGCTTCACCGTCGCCACCAGTGGATTCCCGCTTGCCGGGTCTATGGTGTTGGTGCGTTGCAAGCTGCGATTTCAAACATGACACTATTTGAGTTGATCGCGCCTGTAAATTGGATAGCACCATCTTTCCGGGTGTAAGCACCGTATCTGACCGCGATTTTATAAATGCCTGGACCTTCAAAGAAAGGCGCTGTAACCGATTCCTTGAACGGCACGATAATTGTCTGCTGCGGGTTCAGTGTTCGCCAGTCGTCCGGTTCGATCTCACGCACCATATGGCGGCGGTCTTCTTTGCCAGTTTTGTCCTTCTTGGCAAGCTCAACCCCATACCTCACGCCATCGGGAGTTATTTCGATAGGGACCTCAGATTTGTTGGTTATCAAAGCCTCAAGATCAACGGTTTGCTCCCCCAAACAAACGTTCGGTGTACGGGCTAGGAGTCGAACGACAATGCCAGTTGGTGCTTCCGCACCAGAGGGACCGGCCACAAGTAAAAGCATCAGCAGCGATAAGAGAGAAGTCTTCATGGTCGTCCTCACTGTTGTTGGTTTCGTGGTATTTCTCCGTGCTTCGTGCGCTCGTCGTATGCATCACTCTGTTGCTGGGTTTTATTTTCAGCATCACTCAGCTTGTTGTTGACATTTGTTTGTGTATTTTGATCCGCCTGATTGAGAGCGTCTTTTTGCGTCTGGCCGGTTCCTTGCCCTGTCGTTCCGTTGAGATCATTCTGCACCTGATCGACATTCTTTTGAACTATCTCAACGTGGCCTTGTTCATGATCTTTTAGACCGCCAACCAAAGAGTCCCATTGTTGTTGCTGATCGGCAGGGGCTTGATCCTTGCCAGTCCACGTGGGAGTTGTCACAGTCACATCAGTTGTAACGTGCGCATCTGTGACGGTGTCCTTTGCGGTGGTCTTTCCACCCGAAGCATGCGAAGTCCATTTTGTTTTGTACGTCGCATGGAATGATCCCCAATCGGTTTCTCCCCTTGCCTTGCCGGAATTCGGGTTCTGCGATTTTGCATTCTGCCAAGCCTCGCCTACGTTTGCTCCAGTGACCTGATATGTCTTTTCGACCACTTTCACCGCATCAGCTCCATCGGGATCGATAAACGCAAGCGGGTTGTTTCGCGCATACACGTAGAGGTTGAGCCGCTGTGGATCAAGCAAGCGATTGAATTTGATGTGAATCGGATCAGCCGAGGTAAAGCGCCCTAACGCACTTCCGTAGTAGCGTTTCCCGAAGTAATCGAGGCCGGTTTCGGCGTCACGTTCTTTGCCGGTACAACGTGACCCGATGCGATTTAACGCCGCCTGTCCGCGCAACCCTAATGCGGTTGTGGAGTTAGAAAGCTCGTGCCCTAAGAACAGTGCTGATTTTTTGGTCGCGACCCCCTGATGCGGTTTTTTGCCCCTAGACTCGTGCGCGCTGATGCACGTTTCCGCGCACCACGGCACGAACGAAGAGAGCATTTTTTCTTTAGCCGCTAACAGCACGGTTAGATTGTAACTTCTCTGGATGGGGCTTAGCTACTGGTCTTCGCGGTCCTCGTCGGCTTCACGATCAAGCGCAGTCACCAGATCGGCGGCGGTCGGATCGCCGGGCCAGGGCGTCTCTTGCGGAACGGGCGGCGCTTTTTCTTTTTCGAGAAACGCCGCCGGATGCGTGGCCGCATACACCTGCTGAAGAGCGCGCAGCGCAACGTGCGTGTAAATCTGCGTGGTTTTGATGTCCTCGTGTCCGAGGATCACTTGAATGTGCCGGATGTCCGCGCCGTTCTCGTGCATGTGCGTGGCCATGCAGTGCCGCAAGAGATGACACGCGCCAACCTTGCCGGTCTTCGCAGCTCTCCCCCGGAATCAACCCTAGATAACGCAAAAAGTCACCCCTGCACGTCCGATACTGCCACGCTGCCGGGTAGAAAAAGTAGGGATTCAGGATCGTCGGACCAGGGCGTGGATCGTCGGCTCGTTCACCCCGGAATCAAACGGCGGGAACCGGACGACAAAAGGAAGGCTAAAACCTGAAACAGGGTCGGATCGAAGAGCGGACCAGGAAAGGATTGAAAAGAGGCGGGCAGCTCCTCACCCGGAGATCAGGGCAGGGATCGGCTGCCGGGTTCACCCCAGATCGCTAATGATTGGAAGGTTTTCGACTACCGGAACCGTAAGCGACGGGACAAAGGAACCGTCCGCTTATGGCATTGGCAACATTGCTCGTGAACGTCGGTCAGCTCATCGTAGGCATCATCGCCCTCGTCATCCTGATTCGGCGCAAGTAAAAATTCGGACTGCGGGTTGGGTCGGCGGCTAAGGAAAGAACTCGTTCCTGACAGGAAACCAGAGTACCTGACCTCGGTCTCACCCGCTCCGCGATTTGCCACCCTGGCGGGCCGTAAAACGCAAACAGCTGGATTCAGCGGGGCGGTTCGAATCACGCAGGCCGCTCATAAACTTCCCGGATGATTTTGAACACAGTGGAAGGGGCGAGCTTTTTGAACTCAAGGTCGTCCAGTAAAATCCCCACTCGTGCGATCTGATCCTTGCCTTGAGAGTTAAAGTCCCTCACTGCCTGTAGTAGCGCGGAGAAGACGAGGCGCACATTGTGTTCTGGTATTTTGCCTTCGTCTTTGGAAATAGCAACCCCCACCACTCCGTACCTGGGCATTCCACGCTTCAGGTGTGGCTCTGGTGTTTGAAGCACACTCGCCTCGTGCATCGGAAACGGGGGCGTTGCCCCAAACAGTTCAACGCCCACCATCAATGTTGCCCAGAGAGCATCCAGCCGCGCTTTTGACGTTACCTGCGGGCCGTTCCCCACTTCGTAACTTATGTACGGTAGTCCAGCAGAAAATGGCTTCAGCTTTTCCACAAAGGCGGCGTCTGTGCTGAACAAGACTAGCTGCGGTCTTTTATCGGTTACTCCCTCAGTCACTTGCTTCGCTTTCTCAATGATGTTTTCAATTGGACCCATTTGGTTTCACCTTCACTTGCGGTAAATTTTCATTTTTGATCAGCACCCCTGGGCCTTCAGTGGCCGCATTATGTGCGGGCGACGCGTTGACGAGATCAGTAGGAGCCTCTCCGGAAACGACAGAATGAGTATCACCAGTCATTTCTGTCATTCTAGAACCAAAGCTCGAAGCATCGGCCTCATTGAAGAAAAACCCTTTAAACTCACTGCCTGTTGAAAGAGATTGAGTAAATGCACCAGTTGCTTCGATGCTCTCTGCTTCTGCTGTTCCAACAGCCCTAAACAAAGTCGTGGTTGCTGCCGTTTCCGTGCCGCCAATCGGAATCGCTGCGGTAGCAATAGTCAGCGTGACCTGAGTTGCTGTCGAAGCCTGTGCCTGTGTCTGATTCGACGGCTGCAATGGCTTAGGAAGAGGAGTCATCATGGTCGCCACAGCTCCAGGAATATTTAGCTGGCTGGCTTGCCCCAGCGCGACTCCGGTCTTTACTGTGTTGAAACCGAATGCCCCGGTGCCCTTCGCCGCTCCTATGCCGTTCTGCTTGGCAAAGTTTCCAACACCTCCGTCCCTCTTAACACCGCTGTTCCACCAATTGCTCACCGCTTGCCTCAAGCACTCAAGGCAGATATAACCTCGTCCAGTAGGGTCAATGCCTCCCAGCGGATTATTTCTGCCGTAGGTATACAGGTTCCACGTCTGCGGGTTTCCAGCATGTTGATCAGCAAACGGATGATCGGCTGACGTAAACCGTCCGAGGCCGTTGGAGTAATAGCGTGCGCCGAAGTAATCGAGGCCGGTTTCTGCATCTCGTTCTTTGCCGGTGAATTTGTAATGATTCGTGGTGAGCTGCGGGTTGTACTCTTCGCCGTAGGGCAGGAAGGTTCCCTGCCACACCGGGTAGCCGTAGCCGCCTGTCAAGAGCCGCGAAGACCCGATGTGGTCGCCATGATAGTACGTCGTGGTGTTGACCGGGGCGCAACCTGGCCCAACGCACGTGTTGATGGAGGCCGAGGTCTGAGTCATCCCTGCGCTGCCGAACCCGCTTAGGCTCGGAACAGTCGGGTTTTGGCTGAACAAGGGCTGGACGGTTCCATCCGCCCCGGTGAAGACGAGATCCTGAAAATACAGGTTCCATTGTCCGGGTTGCGATGTGCCGTCGGCATAGACCCGGATTTGAGCAATGGTTTTGCCGACAACAGCGTTAAGGTTGGCGACGCGGTAGCTCCACTGGTTGGACGCCGCGCTGGTCGCAATCGGCTGTCCATTCTGGTCAGAGATAACAATCCCGCCCGTGCAGCAGGAGTCGGTTCCATCGGTGAACGTGATGATCACGCCTCCGACGCTGCCCGGATTCTGCCATTGCAGCCAGCGCAGTGTGTCGCCGGCTTGTATCGGGTGACTGGGAATCAAGCCCAGGCTGTTGAAATTGAACTGATACCATTGCCAATCCGTGCAGCCGGAGCATTTCTGGCCGCTGATGCGTAACTGGCGCTCAAAATTGTTGGCCCGAGCGATGCGTTTGCCGCCGGAAAAAATATAGTCGGACCAGTAGCCCGTCGCGACTTCTTTTTCGGCAATGACCTGGCCGCCAAAGTAAATATATTCGGTTCCCGCGCCCGCCGAATCCCTGCGGACGCGTTCGCCCGCCGCATTGTACGTGTACGCCGCCGCCGTAGTGTCAACGGTCTTGATGCGGTTTTGGGCGTCGTAAGCATACTGATGGAAGCCGTCATACAACATGTTGCCCGCCGGATCATAGGTGTAGCTGACGAGCCGGTTCCTGACATCGGCAACCAGCACGGACGTGCCAGCGGTTCCCGAGGTCAGGTTCTGCTGCAAGCGGTTGCCCCAGGGGTCATAGACGAAACTGAGTCCCCATCGGCCTTCATTTGCGGCGGCGAGGCGGCTGAGCGCGTCATAGGAGAAGGACTGGCTGCGACCGGGGTTGAGCTGATCGGTGATGCCCATGACATTCCCGTTATTCTGCGCCCCGTAGCTGTAGGTGTGACCTTCGAACACGACGTTGCCAGCGCCTACGGCGCTTTCGCCTGAAAGCTGTAGGCGGCTGTTCAAACTCTGCCTCGCGCTCATTCCGTTCCCAAAGGCGGCATTCGCGGGAACCCCGCTGGGGAGGAAATCCGTATCATCGACACTCCAATACGTATAGACGCCATACTGAGGCGTCAGGTTGTTCCAGAGGGCGAACTGGACCTTGTTGGGCTGATTCGCCGAGTTGTAGCCAAAGGCAATCCCCCGGCCGCTGGGATACGTCAACTGGGTCATGTTGCCCGCCTGGTCGTAGGCGGCTGAAGCGCTCAGCGATTCCGTGCAGGTGCTGGGGAAGCAATAGCTTTGGTTCGTGACCCGGCCTCTCTTGTCGTAGGCATAGGCGGTGGAAGCCGCTCCATTGCTCGTGGAGGCGAGACGGCCAATCCCGTTGATCGCCTGGTCGTAGGTGGAAATGACCGCCGGATCGTTGTTGGAGTACGTCGTCTTTAAAACGCGGTGGAGCGCATCAATCGGCATGTCGGAGGGGCTGTAGCTGGTCGTGATGCCGCGGGCGTCAGTCTTGGAGAGGAGGTCTCCGCTGGCGTTGTACTGATACGTCATTTGTCCGGACTCAGGATTGCTCGCCGTGAGCAGCCGCGACAAGGAATCGTAGGTAAAGCGCCTTATGCGCCAAGGACTGGTAGCATCCGACGAAGCAAGAGCGCCGCAGCCTGTGCCGGACACGTTCCCATGTTGTTCCACGCAGGTGAGATTGCTAAGAGCGTCGTACGCATAGAGCGTGACGTAAGCATGACCCGAGAAAACGGGCGCGGCGGCAGCGCAGGACGTGGCAAACGAGGGATTAGCGAAGTCGGCGGTGTCCCAGGTCGGAGCGGGACAGACCAGCGAGAAAAGGGCCGGAGTCGCAGACGACCGTGGCGTCAGGGTTAAGGTGACTCCCCCAAGCTGAGCGTTCACGGAAGCGGCAGGGTCCGAGTTGATGGCGTTTGCCAGCGCGGTCGCGATGGTTTGGTAGCTGTCGCCCTGGGCGTACGGCGCTTGGTTCGTGTGGCCATTGGCAGTCACATAGACTGTTCCGGCGTCAAAAACAGTGGTATCACCGCCCGTGCCGTCCGGAGGCGGGCAGGTATTGACAGGCCGACAGGGCGTTGGTGGCCGCGCGGGAATGAATCGTGACTGTTCACCGGGCCCTCCTATGGTGACGGTGGCGGACGAGCCCGGAATACCGGAAGCCGGCGCGCTCGAATCTCCCGGCTCATCCACCTCCGTGAGCCTTCCGGCGCCATCGCTGCAGGCGCGACGGGCCTTGCCCGCTTCATCGGTGGTGGTAGCGCAAGGACCAAAGTAAGAAATCGTGCTGACGCTGCTGTCCTGCTTGGTTATCTGAGTTGGTCGTCCAAGACCGTCGTAGTGCGTGGTGGTCGCTCCATCTGTGGCCGACGGAGTGGCCCGGTATGGGTTACTGACTGTCGCCGCTCGACCCAGGCCGTCATAAACGGTTGTCGCAAACACGTCGCCGCCGGGATGCTTGAGCTGCGTCTTTGTTTGGCGGCCTAACCCGTCAAAATTGACAAACTGGTCGATCCATACGCCCGTTTGCGCGTTCTGAAGCTGCCTTTTTTCAACCGTCTTGGGATCGGGATAGTTGAACTGCGCTTGCCCGCCATCTGCGAAATTCGCGTTAGTGACGCGCCACATGTTGTCGAACAGATAGGTTGACGAATTGTTGTTTTGATCGGTGAACGTCCTGAGCATCCCGGTATTGAAGTCATAGTCGCCGCTGACGACGTGGTGGAAGGTAGCTCCATTCGTCACCGTGTCCGGAAGTTTGGTCTGGGTGAGAAACGCTCCATAGAAAATCGGCGCATAAGAGTACGTAGTTTCGTTGTTCAAGGTGTCTGTCGAGGACGCGATTTCGCCTGAGTCAAAATACTTGCTGAGAGTCGTGATGGGGGACCAGGTGGCGTTGGGAGCGCAAGGCGTGGAACTGAGCCAGCGGGTCACCGACGAAGGATTCGCTCTGACCGCGCCCGCGTAAGGCGTGGTGTGGGACTGGCTGACATTCGACGGCACAAGGCGATTGGGGTCATCGTAGGCAAAGTCGGTCCGAGCGCACGTGTTGCCGCTTCCGTCGTAGGTGATGACAGACGACGGATCATCCAGAGTCAAATATGTTTTTGCCGTTTTCCGCAGCAAGGGCCCGGGCGCGCCGGTTCCGTAGTCAAAGACGCTGTCGGCGGCTACTTGGCCGTTGATGCGCGTTCCGGAGAGCGCCAACGGCGTGTCTGCACAGTTGTAACAGAGTAGATCCCAGTCCGTGTACGCCGTCGGAGTATCGTAGTCGATTTGTTCCTTTGTCACAGAGCCATTGCCCCAGGTCGTGGTTGTAGTGGTGGGAAAGGCGCCCCCGCTTCCCGCATGCGTGTACTTGGCCGCCGGGTTCCCGAATGCAACGTACGCAGTATCGACCTGCTTGAGCAAAGCGCCGGATTGCTGGCTGCCCTGATAGTACTCTGCGTGAGTTTCATAGTACGAGCAGCCACCGGCCACCGGGTTGCTGACATGCACGCTTTGATTGAGATCCGGGGCTGGATCGGTGACCAGCACGGAGGTCGGTGGGGCCGGAGCGTTGAAATTAGTCCACACTCCGGGACTCCACGTATACCGCCAGGTATGCGGACCGGAATCATCCGTGACAGTGCGAGAGGTCAACGCCCGGCTTGCACCAGAACAGAAACGAAAATTGGCCCACTCATAGGCGATGGTTCCGCCGGTAGGAAACGTGATGAGGACAAGGTCGCCATGACTGTTGTAGGAGAAACTCCACATGGTGCTGTTCGGAAGAATCACGTTTTGGAGCATGGTAACCGTTAAGCCCGAGAAATCGGCTGTTCCCGTTACTCCAAAATCCGATGAGATTACAAAATTGGCGTAGCAGAATTTCATCGGCGCGGTTGTGCCAGGAGAAGGCGAAGCGCTATTGGCAAATGTCGGCAACAACCAAATACGGGCCGAAACGGTGTTGGCCGGACAACCCGATAGATCGGTCGTTTTCACTCCCGGAAGCATTCGGACTCCGACGCCTTTGATCGCGTCTAGGGCGTTGCCCGCGCCGGCGTAGATGCCCTGGTCGGTATTCCGCGGACTGAAAGGCACGGGACAAATGACCTCTCCGGGAATGAGCCTGCCCATCGTGTCGGTCCACCCTAGCGCGCTTGTCACGATTTGATTGCCATTCGGGTCTTCGCTAATCACCGGACTCCACGTCGAAATCGGTGAATTCGTGCACGACGGATCTACCAAGAGTGAGGCGTTAGGGACCAGATGGTGGATGACGCCGTGTTGGCCCAGAGCCGAGCCGTCGATTGGCCCAGCGCCGAAGCCTTTGCCTTGCCCGGACCAGCTCACGTCGTGAGAGGAGCCGTCGGCCGTGGTCATGCTCGTCGTAGTCACAAAGATATGCGCGGTGCCATTGTCTCCAGGAACGGCGAACTGTGGCCTTCGAGTTCGCGTTTCAATGAGTTGATCCCTTTGCACGTCGACGCCTATGCCCTCAAACCCCCAAACCGCAGTGCCATTCACAATTGCCGCAAAACCTTTGTTGTTGTAACGCAAGTAAAAGGCGAGATTCAGTCGTCCACCGCGCTGGGGATAGGACACCAGCGGTATGTGCAACATCAGGTTGCCGTTGGTAAGACTGACCGTATCTAGGTTGCCGCCCATGTATGAACCATAGGGCTTAAGGCCCTGATCCAGGTTCACATCATTCTGGGCCATACCCGGCGCCCTCGCCATGAGAAAAGCGGCAATTGCAACTAACCACACTCCTGGGGATTTCATCGGCTTCTCCTCGCGCATACGCGACGCGCGTCACACAAACCTATAGACACCAATAGTCACAGGAAATCGCATCGACATAAGAGACAATTTAGCTTCACTTAGGGCGGTTGTATATTACTAAGGTAGTGTAAAACAACAAGAAAATAGTACAGGCTAGGCAAAAAATAGGTCAATGCAGCAGAACGTGAGCATATCTATAAGTTTTGGGCTGCAAGCCGAGTCTGTGAAGCGAGTAACTCGCCGATTCTTAAGAATCATCTCTTGCGCTCTTGAGATGAGTTGCGTGGCATTAGGCAGGCCGAATGCCTTGGCTCCGGGTTTGTCTATCGTGAAGGAGATGCCGGGCGTGCTGGTTGCGGCCGTGTCGGAAAGAGGGTAATCCCACGCGGCGCTGGGAGGCGGAGAGTGTTGGGTGACCGCCAAGACGAAATGGGCTTTCGGCTGTTAAAGCGCCCCGTAGCGGATCGCCACGGCCTTCATGTCCTGCTCGGCGCGGCTGGCGGCATCGGCCTTCTCGCCGCGTC
>JANXPR010000568.1 GCA_025357215.1 Acidobacteriaceae bacterium
CCGCGAGTTCGCCGTGACGCTTTCCGTCACCATTGTGATCTCGGCGCTGGTCTCGCTCTCGCTCACGCCGATGATGGCCGCGCGCCTGCTCAAGAATCCCAAGGATGCCAAGCACGGCAAACTCTTCATGTGGTCAGAGCGCGCGTACGAGCGCGTGATCGCCGCTTATGGCCGCACACTCAAGGTGGTTCTTCGTCACCAGACACTTACTTTGCTGGCGACTCTCGGCGCGTTGGCGCTCACGCTTTATCTTTATGTGATCGTCCCCAAGGGCTTTTTCCCGGTTCAAGACACAGGCGTGATTCTGGGAATCTCAGAAGCGCAGCAGAATATTTCTTTCGATGCCATGGCCCAGCAGCAACAGAAACTCGCCAAGGTAATTCTGCAAGACCCGGACGTGGCCAGCCTTTCATCCTTTATCGGAATTGACGGCACCAACACCACGCTCAACAGCGGACGCATACAGATCAACCTCAAACCGCATGAAGAGCGCAGCACCACAGCGAGTGACGTTATCCGGCGGTTGCAACCGGAAGTAGCCAAAATAGAAGAGATCGCCCTGTACATGCAGCCGGTGCAGGACCTCACGGTGGAAGACCGCGTAAGCCGCACGCAATTCCAGTATTCGCTGGAAGATGCTGACGCCAACGAATTGAATGACTGGGCCAGCCGCATCCTTTATAAGCTGCGCAGTCTGCAGGAATTGCGCGACGTGGCCAGCGATCAGCAGAATCAGGGCATGCGCGCCGATCTGGTGATTGATCGCGATACGGCTTCGCGTTTTGGCATCCTGCCGCAGAATATTGACGATACGTTGTATGACGCTTTTGGCCAGCGTCAGGTGTCCACCATCTTTACGCAGCTCAACCAGTATCACGTGGTGCTGGAAGTGGGCCCGCAGTTCCGTGACGATCCCTCGGACCTGAATTCGATCTACGTAAAGTCCGTTACCGGGACGCAAGTGCCGCTCTCCGCCTTCAGCCATTTTGAGACCGGCAAGACAACTTTGGCCATCAATCACCAAGGGCAGTTCCCGGTGGTGACCATTTCCTTCAACCTGGCTCCGGGGCAATCCCTGGGAGCAGCCACCAAGGTAATTGCGGCAGCTGAGCAAGAGTTGGGAATGCCGGCCAGCATTCATCCCAGCTTTCAGGGAACGGCCGCGGCGTTCCAGAACTCCCTGGCGTCTGAGCCGTGGTTGATTCTGGCCGCACTCATCACTGTGTACATCGTGCTGGGCGTGTTGTACGAAAGCTACATTCACCCGGTCACGATTCTTTCCACGCTGCCCTCGGCCGGCGTCGGCGCGATTCTGGCGTTGATGATCACCAAGAATGACCTGACGGTGGTGGCGCTCATAGGCGTGATCCTGCTGATTGGTATTGTGAAGAAGAACGCCATCATGATGATTGACTTTGCGTTGGAAGCCGAGCGCAAAGAGCATAAGCCACCGGAAGAAGCCATTTATCAGGCGAGTTTGCTGCGTTTCCGTCCGATCATGATGACCACCATGGCCGCGCTACTCGGCGCTGTGCCACTGGCTTTTGGACGCGGCACAGGATCTGAGTTGCGCCATCCACTGGGTATTACCATCATCGGCGGATTGCTGCTCAGCCAGTTATTCACTTTGTACACTACGCCGGTGATCTACATTTGGTTTGACAAGCTGGCGCAAAAATTCTCGCGCTTCTCCATCGGCAATGAAATTCCGGCGGAAGCGAGCGGAGATTAAGCCATGAACATTTCGGCGCCATTTATCCGCCGTCCGGTAGCCACGTCATTGCTGGCTCTGGGTGTGCTGATCGCCGGAGCGCTGGCTTACACGCGCCTGCCCGTGGCGCCGATTCCGCAAGTTGAATATCCCGTGATCAGCGTGAACGCCGGACTGCCTGGAGCCAGCCCGGAAACCATGGCATCGTCCGTGGCCACGCCGCTGGAACGCCAGTTTGGACGCATTGCCGGCGTGAACCAGATGACCTCCAGCAGCCAGCTGGGGTCCACCAGCATCACGATGCAATTTGATCTCAACCGCAACATTGATGCCGCTGCGCGTGACGTTCAGGCGGCCATCAATGCTTCTCTCGGACAATTGCCGGCCAACCTGCCGGTGCGTCCGAACTGGCGCAAAGTGAATCCGGCGGACGCGCCCATCATGATTCTGGCGCTCACGTCAGACGCTGTCACCAAGCCGCGCATGTATGACATTGCCGATTCCGTGCTGGCGCAAAAACTTTCGCAGGTGCCGGGCATCGGACAGGTATTCGTCGGTGGCGGAGCTAAACCGGCCGTCCGCGCGGAAGTGAATCCCACGCTGCTGAGCAAGCTGGGCGTGGGCGTGGAGCAGGTGAGCCGCGCGCTGAGTTCGGCCAACGCGAACCGTCCTAAAGGTGAAATAGCCAACGATCAAAACGCATGGCAGATTTCCGCCAACGATCAGATCTTCAAAGCCGAAGACTACAAGCGGATCATCGTGGCCCGCAGCGCCAACGGCATCGTGCGGCTGGAAGACGTGGCCGACGTGCAGGATTCCGTGGAAGATATTCGCAACACCGGTTTGGCCAACGGCAAGCCTGCCGTGCTGATGATCGTCTTCCGCCAGCCGGGCGCGAACATTATCGACGCCGTGGACCGCGTGAAGGCCCTGGTGCCCCAACTGCAAGCGTCCATACCGGCATCTATCAAGCTGGAAGTTGTGCTGGACCGCACCGGCACCATCCGCGCTTCCGTGCATGACATTCAGATCACGCTGATCATCTCCATCATTCTGGTTGTGCTGGTGGTCTTTGTTTTCCTGCGTAACCTGCGCGCCACGTTTATCCCCAGCGTGGCGGTGCCGCTTTCGCTGGTGGGCACGTTCGGCGTGATGTACCTGCTCGATTACAGCGTGGACAACCTCTCGCTGATGGCGCTGGCCATCTCCACTGGGTTCGTCGTCGACGACGCCATTGTGGTGATTGAAGACATTACGCGTTACCTGGAACAAGGCATGGCGCCGGTGGAAGCGGCGTTTCGCGGAGCGCGCGAAATCGGCTTCACCGTGCTTTCCATGAGCACGTCGCTCATTGCGGTGTTTATCCCCATTTTGTTCATGCAGGGGATCATCGGCCGCATCTTCCGCGAGTTTGCCGTGGTTCTGAGCACTACCATTGCCATGTCGCTGCTGGTTTCGCTCACGGTTACGCCCATGATGTGCGCAAAGTTCCTGCGCCCCATGAGCGAGCAGAAACACGGACGCATCTATCGCTGGAGCGAGCGCGGCTTTGATTTCATTTTGAAAATGTACCGCATCAGTCTGGGCTTTGTGCTGCGGCACCAGATGATCACGCTGCTGATTACCATTGGCACCGCGGTGTTGAGCGTGTATTTGTACGCCATCGCCCCCAAGGGCTTCTTCCCGCAACAGGACACGGGACGCATGGGCGGCGCCATCCAGGCCGAACAGGATATTGCTTTCCCCGCGTTGCGCGACAAGATGCAGCAGTTCGTGGCTATCGTCCAAAAAGACCCGGCAGTGAATACGGTAATGGGCTTTGCCGGCGGCCAGGGAACCTCCAATACGGGACGCATGTTTGCCACCCTGAAGCCCCCCGCGGAGCGGGAAAAAATCGGCAATGGACGGCTGAAACATCCGATTACCGTGGACGAAGTCATCAACCGTTTGCGCGGCAAACTTTCCGTGGTCCCCGGGGCAACGCTGTTTCTTACGGCCACGCAGGACCTCAACATTGGCGGACGTTTTGCCAACGCTCAGTTTCAGTACACGCTGCAGTCAGAAGATTTAAACGACCTGAATCACTGGTCGCCGCTGGTGCTGGCCAAGCTGCGCAGCCTGCAGGAGTTGCGTGACGTTAACACCGACCAGCAGGACAAAGGCCTCTCCGCGGACGTTCTCGTCGATCGCGATACGGCTTCGCGTCTGGGTATTTCTCCCGCACAGGTCGATGCGGCTTTGTACCAGTCATTCGGACAAGCGCAAGTATCGGTGATGTACAAACAGCTCAACCAGTATCACGTCGTAATGGAAGTCGATCCCAAACTCGCGGTAGGAACGGACGCCCTGCGCAACACCTATGTGAAGTCTTCGAGCGGAGCTGAAGTACCGCTTTCGGCGTTTACGCGCTATCAGCCTTCGAACACCGCACTGGGCGTGAGCCACCAGGGACAGTATCCCGCCGTCACCATTTCCTTCAATCTGGCGTTAGGAGTGCCGCTGGGCAACGCCGCAAGCGTGGTGGAAAAAGCTCAACGCGACATAGGCTTGCCGTCATCCGTGCAAGGCAGCTTCCAGGGAACCGCCGCGGCGTTCAAAGACACAGCGCAGAGCCAGCCGCTGCTGATCCTGGCCGCGTTGGTTACCGTCTATATTGTGCTGGGCATGCTCTACGAGAGCACGGTCCATCCGATCACCATTCTTTCCACACTGCCTTCGGCGGGCGTGGGCGCGATTCTGGCCATCATGATCACCGGGAATGATCTCAACGTTATCGCGATGATCGGCATCATTCTGCTCATTGGGATCGTCAAGAAAAACGCCATCATGATGATTGATTTCGCGTTGCAACACGAGCGCGACAGCGACAAGACTCCGGAAGAAGCTATTTTTGAAGCCTGCATGTTGCGCTTCCGTCCGATCATCATGACCACCATGGCCGCGTTGCTTGGCGGATTGCCGCTGGCCATCGGCACCGGCGTGGGATCAGAACTGCGCCGCCCGCTGGGCATTGCCATCGTCGGCGGACTGATTGTGAGCCAGGCGCTCACGCTGTTTACTACTCCCGTGGTTTACCTGTATCTGGACCGCGCGCGTATTCGCGTTTCCCGCTGGCGCGGAGCAAACCGAACGGCACTGATTCCAAGCGGCGACTAAACGCGGCTCCTGATGTCACGGAGATTCACTCTGACAAAAGCACGTTGTCTGTCCAACATGTTCCACATCCTGTGCCGTCCATGTGCAGAACCATCCGCGGACAAATTACCACCCGAAACTTGTAGGATCGTGGTAGCTTCTTACCCAGACTAAAGTTGTGTGCGGGGGCCCATGCGATATCTAGTTATTGTGTTGCTGTTAGCTTGTTCAGCTGCGCCACAGGCAGCGCAGGAAAAGGCTGAAGGACCGCTAGATCCTAAAGCCGCAAAATCCTACGAAGAAGGCCTTAAGGCCTTAAAAATACACAGAACTGACGAAGCGCTGGAAAAGTTCAAGAAAGCAGATAAGCAGGAAGGAGGGCACTGCCGCGCATGTCAGAAGATGATGATCAAGTACGGGGCTGAACTAGGCGAATGGAAAACCGCGGAATTGGCTGGCGAGGAAATGGTGGCTCAAGCCCAGGGTGACGAAGTGGCAGTAACGCACTATCAGTTAGGCATGGTCCTTCTGACTGAAGGACTTTCCAAGCACAAGGATGAACTTTTCCAACGCGCGCACGAAGAAATGACCAAAGCTCTGGCGGCGCATGTAAATTTCCCTAACGCGATCTTCTCCGATGGACGCGCTCTGGCCCACCTGAAACAGGATGAAGCGGCTAAGGCCCAGTTTGAGCGGTTTGTCAAAATGCGGCCGGAAGATGATCTGGACCGGCAGCGAGCTTTGCGCTACATCAGCCAGCCGGAGTTGGCGCGCGCCAGGATGGCGCCCCCGTTTGCGGTGACGACACTCAATGGCGAGCGTGTTGCCTTGGACGACCTCAAAGGTAAAGTCGTGCTACTGGATTTCTGGGCCACGTGGTGCGGCCCTTGCCGAGAGGCCCTTCCGCACATGCAGAAAATAGCCAGGACCTTCCAGGGCCAGCCGTTGGTTGTGCTCAGCGTGAGTCTCGATAACGATGAGCAGAAGTGGAAGGACTTCATCCAGAAGAACGGGATGGACTGGATGCATTACCGCGATGGCGGCTTTACCGGGCCAATATCCCGGATGTTCGCGGTCAATGCGATCCCACACACTTTCACCATAGACGCGGACGGAGTATTGCAGGATGAACAGATTGGCGATGCTTCGATTGAGGGCAAGCTGAAGAAGCTGGTGGCCCGAGCGAAAGAAGTACAGGCAACGGCGAAACCAGGGCAGTGAAAAGCCACGCCTCTTCTAATTCGCCTTCACCGGATTTTCTGCCTGAGCAGTTTGCGCGGCTGCCGCTTCGGCTTCCAGCGCTTTTTTCTTTTTGCGGCTTAGAATAAACGGACGCCGTCTGCGGCGTTCCACGCGTTTGTCGATCTTTTTCCAGAAGCCAATGAAATAGTCGATTGCGGATATGATCGACACCGCCACCATGAACCATATCGCCATGATGGCCACCAACCGCACCGGCAGGACGATCGGGAAACTGTTGGGAAAGAAGACCCATTCGTTCCAGCGCATGGCCAGGATGGCCGCCACCACCGAAACAATCTGGATGACCATCTTCAGCTTGCCCAGTTCGCTGGCTTCAATGGTAAAGCCTTCTGAGGCGGCGATGGCGCGCAGTCCGGAGATGAGGAATTCGCGGCCCACGATAATCACCGCGACCCACACGCTCACTACGTCCGGAATCAGTCGGACCAGGGTGATATAGGCGGCGGCAATCATCAGCTTGTCCGCCAGCGGATCGAGCAGCATGCCCATGGTGGTGATCTGTTGGCGGCGCCGCGCCAGGTAGCCGTCCAGCCCGTCGGTAATCGACGCCAGAATGAAAATGCCGGACGCCAGACAAACGCGCAGGGTGTTGTCCTTGGTGGCGTCAAAGCGGTGCGTGGTCAGGACCCATATGATCAGCGGAACGGAGGCGATCCGCGAAAGCGTAATGTAATTGGGCAGGTTCACGGGGACTAATGCCTGGAATAGCTCTTATTATCTTATCCTATAGAGAAAACCATCCCAGTCGCGGAATTCTCGCCGGTGGCAGGCGTTCTTGCCGGACTATCGCTTGCCGTTTACGGTGTTCAGGCAGCGAGTATACAAGTCCAGCAGGTGGCCCGCATAGTCTTCCGCCTTGTTGTCGGAACCGCCCTGGAAGCCGGCGCCAGCGGCCTGGGTCTTGCCGAAACCGGTGGTAGCGGCGATGAACTTCATCATATCCAGAGCAATGTCTTCGTTGCGCCGGGAAACAAACGTGCCTGCAAGCTGGTCCATAAGAGCCTCCGTGAAATTGGGTAAAGAATATTGTAGCTTGGAGGGAGGAGATCGGGTGATCGGGTGATCGGAAATTGAGTGAACTTGGATTTCCGGGCGGAGTTGCGTCCGTGATTTTAATGGAGGACACTGTAGAGCTTTTTTGTGATGAAAATCAGTGGGCCGCTTGTCCGTTCGCCGATCACCGGATCACCCGATCACCGGGGCCCCCGGACTGCGCCGGTTTTGCGCGGGCTGGGGTCGGGTCACGTGCGATCACCCGATTCTTCAGGTATCCTGAAACTTCCATCATGGATCTATCCTGGCTCACCGAACGCATCGCCCTGGGCGGCGGAATCTGGAACACAGACAACATGGACGAACTGGTCCGCATGGGTTTTACGCACATCATTAACATGCAGATTGAGTTTGACGACCGTCCGCTGGCCCAAGGACTTGATGTGACCGTACTGCACAATCCCACGGACGATGATTTTCAGCCTAAGCCCGTTCAACTTTTCCAGCGCGGCGTGGATTTTGCCTTGAAGGCGCTTGATGAAGAAGGCGGCAAGTTGTATGTCCACTGTGCGGCGGGCGTGCATCGCGCGCCCATGATGGCCTTGGCGATTCTGCGCGTCCTGGGTTGGCAGTTGGAAGATGCCAAGGAGTTGATTCAGAAGCGCCGCTGGGTAGTCGATTGGGCGGACGTGTACGTGGAGAGCGTGGAGCAGTTCGTAGCAGCCTATGGAGCTGCCAGTACGCACAAGGCTGAGTAACAAACTAAGTAAATAGCAAACTCGGGCTCCGTTGCTGGATGAAGTAAAATCTTCTGCCATGGCCATTGCCGCGGTCCAGCACGTGCGCCGCATGCGCGGTGGAGCCCAGGCGCAACTCATACGCGCCGACGATGGTCATTTTTACGTCGTCAAATTCCAAAACAACCCGCAGCATATCCGCGTGCTGGCCAATGAATTTCTGGCTACACGCCTGGCTGAGCGTATTGGGCTTCCTGTTCCGGCCACGGAGATTGTTTCCGTGGACCCCTGGCTCATCGCCAACACGTCTGAACTGACGATTGAGCTCGCCGGCAGCGTTGTCCCGTGCCATGCCGGGCTGCAGTTGGGCGCGCGCTACGTGTGCCATCCGTCAGAGAGCCAAGTCTTTGACTATCTTCCCGAAACCATGCTGGAAAAGATCAAGAACCGCGCGGCGTTTGCCGGAATGCTGGCTCTGGACAAATGGCTTGGCAATGCCAACGGACGGCAGGCCGTATTTTCCAAAAAAATAAATGAACGCAAGTACAGCGCAACGTTCATCGACCAGGGATATTGCTTCAACGCCGGCGAATGGAATTTCCCGGATTCGCCTCTGCGCGGCGTTTATGCGCGTAACTGCGTCTATCGCGAAGTGATGGGGTGGGAGCAGTTCGAGCCGTGGCTCTCGCGGATTGAAAAATTCGATCCGGTGATTGTGCGCGACATTGCCGGAGACATTCCTCCCGAGTGGACGAACAACGACTGGCCCGCGCTGGGACAACTGGTGGACGCGATCATCGCCCGGCGCGGTAAAGTCCGGGAGTTGGTCGCCGCGTTCCGGGAATCGTCACGGCAGCCGTTCCCGGCGTGGGCACGGATGGAGAAGAGCGGAGATCGACAATATTTGACGTGATGTGGATCGGCGAGGCCGACTCGCGCGCCGAGCCGATTGTCTCTGGAGCAGAAGGCGGCCACCAGGGCGACAATCCCAAGCGGTTGTGATGAAAGGTGGTGCAGTGATGCCCGGAAAAGAGAACTGTACGTTTGCGCTTTTGCGTTACGTCCCTGACGCGGTGAAGAACGAATTTGTCAACGTGGGACTGGTCCTGCTGCCGCCGGCTGGGCCGGCGGAACTGCGGTTCACGCATGACTGGTCGCGAGTGCGCTGTCTTGATCCCCAAGCCGATGTAGATCTCTTGGAATCACTTGAAAGCGATCTGCGTGACAAGCTGCATGACATGAACGGCGATCGCGACTTTATTCTGCGCCGCATGCAGGATTCGTTTTCCAATGCGCTCCAGCCTACGGAATTCAAGGCGTGCCTGGCGGATTCACCGGCAGCGGAAGCAGATGAGCTGGCCCGGCTGTATCTGGAACGTCCACGAAGGAGGGGAACGCGGGAAGCGAGCAACCGCCAGGCCATTTATCAGCACATGCGCAACGAGTTTGAGCGCGCCGGGGTCTGGCCGCTCCTCAATCGCGACATCAGGGCCGCTGAGTACACACGCAGCGGGGATCCGCTCAAGGTCGATTGTGGCTATTCGACCAACGGGGCCAGCAATGCCATCCGTATGTTTCAGGCAGTTTCCTTGCAGACCGACCTGAACGCAGCCAAAGTGCTGGCTTTCAGCTTTCCGCGATTGGCCGACGGCATCGCGCAAAAGGAAGGCAAGCAGGCGTTCCTGACGGCTGTGGTTGAAGACGGGCTGCCGCGCGACGATGAAGGCATCAATTTCGCTTTGGAAACCCTGGAGCAGCAACAGATGGGAATTGCTCAGTTGTCCGGGATGGCGGCGATTGCCGGTACGGCGGCACGCGAACTGGGCCTGGGGTGACGGGCGTGAAGATTCAAATGCCGCGAACGACTCAACGTTCAGATGATTCCGTCCACCGCTGTCATCGTGAGCGAAGCGCCGCGAAAAGCATTGGATTGCAGGATAGCCTACTGCGCGAAGTCGAACGATCCCGATACTGTTTCAGATGCCCAAGCCGCGTCAGGGAGTTCTCACTATAATCTCGAGAGAACACCTTGAAGCAGCATCCTGGTTGGCGGCATTCTCTGGATTCTTCGACTCCGCGCTCTAGATCATTGATAAGGTCCAGTTCTTGAAGGCGCTACTCTCAGAATGACAGGGATTGAGAGTTAAGTTTCCAAAAACAAAACCCCGGCATTTCTGCCGGGGCTCGGTAAGACAACCAAAGTACGTGTTAGTAGGCTTTAAACTTCGTGCCGTCGATGATCTTCGTGCGGACCCCGCCGATCGTTGCGGGTATCTCCTGATGCGGTTCGCCGGTGATGGTGTAAATCACGATTGCTGTTTCTCCGGGTGCATCTGAGCTAAGGCCCACGCCCACGCCCTGAATGCCGGGTTGGCCAAACCAGCCGGCAACATTGGCGTCTTTGATCGTAATGGCGTGAGTAAGATCGGTTTCCGTGATCCGGGGTTGCATCACCGCCGCCTGCGCGGAATACACAACCTTGGTGCGGACGCCGTCAATCACCGCCGGGATGGGAGTGCGCGGCACAGCCGAGACTTCCACCACCAGCGCGCCTTCACCAGGGTTGTCATCGCTGGCTCCAACGGTTACCGATTGGACCACCGCGTCACGCATTATCGTTTTCGCGTGCAACTGCTGGACCATGGTGGCCCGCTGGCGTTCTTGCGGGGCCAGAACGGTTGTACTGGATGCGCCCACGGCCGAGGAGTTAGGGAATATGTCCTGGCTTGGCTTGCAGCTCACAGCGTGATCGGCCCCGCCGACCATCGTTGCCGCATTGGCGCCGCTGAGGAAGGCCGTCAGAACGTCCTGGATTGGATTGCCGACGGTGCTGGTGGTGCTGCCACCGTACAGCAAGGCCAGAGGCCGGGCCTGGTCGGCGGTGACAATCAGTGAGCCGGAATCGCCGGGCTCGCTGAAGGTGCCGCCGTTTACCACCACTTGGTTCGCGAACTGGGCGTTGAACGCGGTTACGTTGCTCCCACAAGCAGTCTCGTAGGCCACCTGGATATTGGCGCTCACGGACGAAAGAGTGGAACACGTAAGGCTTGAGGTCCTGCCGCTCTTGGCTACCTGTGTATTGGCCGTGAGTACGGTGGCTGGAACAGCGAGTGTGGCGGAAGGCGGTGCGTCCGCAATGCTGGTGGCGCCTGCCGCTCCCAGATCAAGAATCGTTCCCGTAGCGTCCACCGTGCCGACGCCTACCTGGGCAATGGCTGCGTCCACGTTGCTGGGCGCCGCGCCGGTGCGGCCTACCGTAGTGCCCGCCGGAGCCAGAGTTGCCTGCTGGGTTAAGCTGGCTACCACGGATTCGTTGGAGAAGCACTGGCTTGCGCCTGGCTGGCCAATCTGCTCGCCGTTCGCCGCCACACTGGACCTGGCCAGTACGTGGTTGTTGCTCAGAATATAAGTCACGCCGCCACGACTGATCAGCGATCCCAGGGTACCGATGCAGCAAACGTTCGTGCCCACATCCAGCACGTTGCCGCCGGAGCTGCCTAACTTAACAGGTGTCGCTTGTTGCAGCCTGTTGTTGTTGGGATACACCACGGTAGTGGCCGCATTGGCAGTGATGCTGGCGGTAGCCTGTGAAGTCGCAGTGACGTTGAAGCTGCTGGTGGCCGGGAATGTGGTTGGCGCGCTATAAAGTCCGCCCGCGGTAATGGTGCCCACGGTGGCATTGCCACCGGCTACACCGTTCACGGACCAGTTCACCGGAGCGCCGGTACCGGAAGCCGTGAACTGCTGACTGCCGCTCAAGGGCACGGCCGCCGTGCTGGGTGTTACCGTCAAAAGCGCGGGTGTCGGCGTTGGAGTGGGTGTTGGCGCGGGCGTACCGCCGCCTCCGCCACAGGCAACCATCGCCAAAAGCGCGCAAGTTAGCGCAAATAAACCAAGAATTCTGCTCATCAGTCAGCCCTCCAGCAGGCAAAAAACGGTTCGCTGCACACGTCAGCCAGCGATATCGTATCCATGGATTCTAACCTTGATGCGCAGCACTTTGCCATGGTTGTAGCACGCCGGTAACATTACGAGTGGTGTGCGCAGCGTCATAGCCTCTACGGAATATTGGATGTAAAGGGCCTGTAAAAGGGCCCTTCATCAGAGGTGTTTACCTTACTGTTTACCCGATGTCGTCGTTGAAATTCTGTAAGTAGTCCCTTACGGCAACCAGGAACTGGTCAGCATCGGCGCCGTCCACAATGCGGTGATCGTAGCCCAGTACCAGACGAATGATGTGCCGCACGGCGATGGAGTCGTTACCGTCTTCGTCCGTCATGACCACCGGCTCCTTGAAGATGCCGCCCATGCCCAGGATCGCCACCTGCGGTTGCAGGATGATCGGGGTGCCAAATTGCGGACCGTAAATGCCCGGGTTGGTAATGGTGATGGTGCCGCCCTGAACGTCGTCCGGAAGGAGTTTCTTGTTGCGTGCGCGCTCGCCCAGGTCCACAACGGCCCGTTGCAAGCCCACAAAGCTCAGGTTTTCCGCGCCTTTGACCACGGGCACGATCAAGCCCCACTCCAGCGCAACAGCAATTCCGATGTTGATGTTCTTGTGGTACTGAATATTTTCGCCGATCACCGATGAATTGATGATGGGCTTGGTGCGGATGCCATGCATCAGCGCCTTGGCGATGAACGGCATGAACGTGAGCTTAACGCCATGGCGCGCTTCCCATTGCTTGCGGACTTTTTCGCGCAGCTTGACCACCCGCGTCATGTCCACCTTAAAGATGCTGTGGACGTGCGCGCTGGTGCGCTTGGATTCCACCATGCGCTCGGCAATCTTTTTGCGCATGGGCGTCATGGGAACGGCTTCGCCGGTCATGGGCTGATACACATGAGCCGGAGCCGCCGGTTTCTGCTGTGTCTGAGTTGCGGCTGGCTGGGCCTGAGTTACCGCGGACGTTTGGGACGCAGCAGAAGCTGCCGCGGCGCGAACCGGAGCCGTGCTGCCTGGACCATGTTGCTGGATAAAGCCGAGAATGTCGGTCTTGCTGATGCGTCCGCCCAGGCCGGTGCCGGGGACGGCGCCCAGGTCGACGTTCTGTTCGCGCGCAATGCGCCGGACCAGCGGTGAAGAGCGAACGGATTCTCCGCGATCGATCGCAGGTGCGGCAGCGCGCTGCGGCGCGGCTTGAGCTTGCGCGGCAACAGCCTGGGGTTGACCCGCGGGTTGGACGGGTTGCGCAGCAATGCCCGGCGCGGGTGCGGCTACTCCAGCTCCGCCAATCACAGCGACCACGCTGTTGACCTGGACGGTGGTCCCTTCCTTTACTTTGATTTCACGCAGTACGCCGGTGGAAGGCGCGGGAATTTCCGCGTCCACTTTGTCGGTGGAGATTTCAAACAGCGGTTCGTCACGCTGCACCTTGTCGCCGACTTTCTTGAGCCACTTGGTAATGGTGCCTTCAAAAATTGATTCGCCCATCTGCGGCATCACCACGTCAACGCCTGGTCCGCCGTTGCCACTGGGGCTCGCGGCTTGGGGTGCAGATTGCGGCGCGGTAGCTTGCGAAGTCGCCGGGGCGGAAGGCGCCGGTGCCGATGCTGCCGGTTGCGGTGCGGCAGGCTTTCCCGCCTGCGGCGCGGCTACAACCGCCGAGCCTTCGGCATCAATCAACCCGACCACTGTATTCACCTGCACGGTGGCGCCGGCCTGGATTTTGATCTCTTTCAATATGCCGCTGGCCGGGGCGGGGATTTCCGCGTCCACCTTGTCAGTGGAGATTTCAAACAAGGGCTCGTCGCGCTGGACTTTGTCACCGGGCTTTTTCAGCCACTTGGTGATCGTGCCTTCAAAAATGGATTCGCCCATCTGGGGCATGACTATATCGGTTGGCATTTAGTTCCTTCCACAGATGTAATTCGGATGGGTATGAGCAACTTTTGATTATAAATCAGCCGTCCGGTTGCAACGGGACGTCGGCTGGAAACATGGAACGTGGGTTACCAGACGGGTTCCGAGGTTTTCGCGACCCCCGAAAAAAGCTGAGTTTTTTACGTTCCGTCAGCCAGCGGATTCTTGTCTTAGATATTAAAGCAAGGATTTTGTGGCCCCAAGGGCTAGACCAAATTTCAAGGACGAACCGACATACGACGCGGCGACTATCGCTGCGCGGCAAATCCGGTTTCCGGGCGAGAGGTGGCTGAGCAAATGGCCAGCAGTAGGGAAAAAGCGATCATCGAACGCCGCGCCGGGCGCGCATTCTTCCTCTTGCTTTGGGGACTGGCTGCCATTGCGGTGGCCATCGCTGTCATCGTCCTCACGCGGTAACGGAAGTGGGATTCAGCGCGACCGTCCACTTCTGCGTCTATTTTCCCGTCAGCCAATCGAATTGTGCGCTGGTCAGGGGAACCACGGACAGCCTTCCTTGGCGGACCAAAGGCGAGTCCGCGAAAAGCTTGCTGGCCTTTATCTCTGTGAGAGTCTTAGGTGCCGCGATGCTCTTGCCGGCTTTGATTTTCACGCGCGGATTCTTAGGATCGGCGGCGTCCACCGATTCCACCGTGGCCGTGCCCACGGCCGTGCGTTCGTCACCGGTGTGATAAATCACCAGCTTGGCGCCTTTCTGCATCTCCCGCAGATGCTTCACGGCTACAGGATTGTTTACTCCGTCCCAGATGGTGGTGTCGCTCTTTTGCAGGTCCGCAAAGCTGTACGCAGAAGGTTCGGTTTTCAATAAGTAGTGCATGCGGAGCCATTCTTACACAAGAACGGGTCGGATATTTCGGGGTCGGGGTGTAACTTACAGGCTTAGAGGCGCGTTGAATGAACGTGTTCAATTTTTCCTTGACGCCAGCGGGCGCTGTGTTGCATAGTTGAACAAGTTCAATACGGGAGCCTGGCGATGGCCGAAAACAGTCTTGAAATAACCAGCCTTGGACCACGCCGCAATCTCAAACTGTTGCTGGCCGGGACCGGCGTCGGAATTGTGTATGGGGTCGTAATTCGGCTTCTCGCGTCCTTTCCGCGTACGCGCGATTACGTGGTGGTGATGTCGGCCGGATTCATATTGCTGATGCCATTTGCCATGGGGTTCATCGCCGTGTACGTGGCGGAAATCCGGCAGGCCCAGCGCAAATACATTTGGGCCTTATTGCCTTGGCTGCCGGTAGCCGGCTCCCTGGTGGCGGTGATGCTGTTACTTCTGGAAGGCCTCATCTGCGTTGTCATGCTGGCGCCGGCGGCATTTTTGCTGGCCACCTTAGGAGGCCTGGCCGGTGGAGCCACCGCGCGCAACGTGCGCAACGGCCGCGCGCGCAAATTCACCATGAGCTGCGTGATGGTGTTGCCTCTTCTCTCCATGTTGTTGGAGCAACCGGCCGCGGCTCCGCCGGAAGTGCGTCGCGTGGAAAACGTGATCGACATTCAGGCGCCGCCGGAAGTGATCTGGAAAAACATTCAGCGCGTGCCGGCCATCCGCCGTGACGAATTGCCAAATTCATGGAGCCGGCGTATTGGCATTCCCGATCCGGTGGAAGCGACTTTATCGCACGAAGGCGTGGGCGGGGTTCGCAACGCGTCCTTCACCGGCGGCTTGTTCTTTATCGAAACCGTGGACGTTTGGGAACCCAACCGGCGCCTGGCGTTTTCCATCGCCGCGCAGACAGAAAAGATCCCCACGACCACTTTGGATGAACACGTGCGCGTGGGTGGCGCTTATTTTGATGTCTTGCGCGGAGAGTACCGTCTGGAACCGCTGTCTAACGGCGTAACCAGGTTGCATCTTTCCAGCCAGCACCGCGTTTCCACGGACTTTAACTGGTACGCCCACCTGTGGACGGACGCCGTGATGTTAGATCTGCAAAGCGGATACTGGTGGTGGTCCGGCAGCGTTGCGAAAAGAAGACTGCGTTCTGAAGCCGCGCGGGTTTACCCCAAACTCCACACGAAATGCAAATAGCAATTGCCAAACCCGACTCTTACAGCTGATCAACGCTGATGACACTGATCAAGACTTAAGTTCGCAGAACTCCCGTTGCGATCCGCCCTCATCCGCGCAATCCGCGGTAAGGGTTTTGGTTTTTGTCCAACTCAGATCAGTGGTATCTGTGTTCATCAGTGGTAGGAAACTGTGTTTGGCTATTTGCCAATTGCTTCAGTACGCATGCAGCTTCCGCGCTTCGCGCACTACGTCCTCGACCTTCGGCAAAAAGAAATGTTCCAGCGGCGGAGAGAACGGTACGGGCGTATCGAGCGACGTGATGCGCACGATCGGGCCGTCAAGATCGTCAAAAGCTTCTTCATTGATGATGGCCGCAAGCTCTCCGGCCAGTCCGCCGGTCCGCGTGTCTTCGTGCAGCAGAATGACCTTGTTCGTCTTCTTCACCGTCTGCGCGATGGCTTCGCGATCCAGCGGGAGCAGCGTGCGCAGGTCAAGAATCTCGACTTCGATACCTTCTTTGGCCAGCAGCTCCGCGGCTTCCTGCGCGGTATGGACCATGGCCGCATAAGTAATGATGCTGAGGTCGCGTCCCGGGCGGTGCAGGCGAGCCTTGCCGATGGGCACCGTGTAGTCGCCTTCAGGGACTTCGTCCTTGATGCGGCGGTAGAGAAACTTGTGCTCCAGGAACAGGACGGGGTTGTTGTCACGCACGGCGGACTTGATCAGGCCCTTGGCGTCCGCGGGCGTGGACGGCGCAACCACTTTCATCCCCGGCGTGTGGACGAAATACATTTCGGGATTCTGCGAGTGGAACGGCCCACCGTGGACGCCGCCTCCGCAGGGCCCGCGCAGTACGAGCGGCGCTGGCGCGCCCCAGCGGTAGTGCGACTTGGCCACCATGTTTACGATCTGGTTGAAGGCGCAGCCGATGAAGTCCATGAACTGGAATTCGGCGACCGGACGCATGCCGGTGAGCGCCGCGCCAAACGCCGCCCCGACGATGGCCGATTCGGCGATAGGTGTGTCAATCACGCGTTGCGGACCAAAGTGGTGGACGAACCCGTCCGTTACTTTGAACGCGCCGCCATAGATGCCAATGTCTTCACCAATGCAGAAGACCGTGGGGTCGGACTCCATCTCTTCCCAGAGTCCCTGCCGGATTGCTTCGAGATAAGTTGCTTGAGGCATAGTTTTAGCCGCGAATTAACGCGAAAAGGCGCGAATGAGAGAATTCAAAAACCTGCTTCTTGATTCGTGTCCATTCGCGTGCATTCGCGGCCACGTTACTTGAAGTGAATTGCCGCTTCCGTTTCTTTCAACTTGCCTTCGCTCCGCCGGGCTTTCTTCGGCATAGCGTACTTGGGCTTGATCGCGTGGCATGTGCCGTCGCAATAAACGCCCTCGGCGGCGGTATGGCCTTCGGGCATCGGAGAATTCTCGGCGAATTCGCGTTCAGCGTCGATTTCTTTTTCCACTCCGGCCATCAGCTCGGCATCCTGCGCGGGCGTGAGCCATTTCTTTTCGATCAGATATTTCTGGAAGCGGTCAATGCAATCGCGCGTGCGCCAGAATTCGTGCATCTCTTTGGGGACGTACGCCGCCGCATCATGGATGGCATGGCCTTTCATACGCATCAGTTTGGCTTCGATGAGCGTTGGTCCTTCGCCGCGATGCGCGCGCTCAACGGCTTCATAAGTGGCGTCGTACACCTGGCAGGCGTCTGTGCCGTCAATGATCACGCCGGGCATGCCGTAGCCGATGGCGCGGTTGGCCAGGTCCTTCACGTTCACCTGATATTCGGTAGGCGTGGAGTAAGCCCAGAGATTGCTTTCAATGATCAGTACCAGTCCGAGCTTGCGGACGGCGGCAAAGTTGATGCCCTCATAGCTGACGCCGGTGGACTGGCCTCCATCACCGATCCATGTTAGGCAGGCAAGTTCACGGCCCTGCATGCGCGCGCCGAGCGAAACTCCGGCCATCACGGGCAGCAAGTCGCCGAGCATGGAAATGGGCGCGACCATCTGGCGTTTTTCAATGTCGCCATAGTGTGACGTGCCGTCCTTGCCGTGCGTGGGCGAACCCGCCTTGGCCATGTACTGCATCATGATGTCGCGGGCGTGGAAACCGCGGACCAGCTGCGCGCCCTGGTTGCGGATCATGGGAGCAAACCAGTCGTCTTTTCCCAAAGCAAAGGCCGAGGCGCAGGAGCAGGCTTCCTGCCCCAGGCCAAAGTACACGCCGCCCACCACCTTGCTTTGCTTGTATAGATTTTCCAGCGCCACTTCCATGCGGCGGTTCATCAGCATCCAGCGGTAGAGCGCGAGATGCTGGTCTTTATTCATGTACTTCGATTCGCGCAGAGGCGGCACTGGTGTGTTGAGCTTGCCGCTGATCTCGTAATGGACTTCTGGGCCGCTGGTGACTTCGCGGACGGTGAATTCCGGATGTTCCAGCCGCCAGTCGGGGATGCCGAATTGGTTCACGTAGATGGCGGGCGCTTTGGCTAGCGGTGCCGGGCGGCCGTTGACGGAAGCTTTGATCGGCGCAGATTTACCAGAAGACGTCCTGCCGTTGGCAGAGGTCTTTCGCGTCGTGGGTTTTGCGCTTTTTGCGGATTTGGATTTGGTGGCCATGCGAATTAACAGTTTATACCGTTCGTGCTCAGCGGCACCTCTTACAGATGCCTCTTGCGGAGGCGGTCCACCGCCCAACGATGGCTTTCATGGGTAAGCGCGCCCAGCGCCTGGTCAAGACTCAACCAGTCTACCTGGTGATCGGGTTCGCTCTGAGCCGCTGCTCCAACCATCTCCACTTCGACGAATTCACAAATCTTTTCGAAGTACTCGCGTTCCTCCGCCGAGTAAATGATCTGGACAGCTTTGCCTACCGAGGTGCGAACCTTGACGATGAAGCCGCATTCTTCCCGGGCCTCTCGTTCCACCGTTTGCTCCGGAGTTTCGGCGGTTTCGGCTCCTCCGCCGGGAAGAAAACAGCCACGTGGTGTTCGGACAACCGCCAAATCGCCGGCGGCATTCCTCAGCAAAGCGTACGCACTTGGCCGAAGCACATATGTGCAGCCTTGAATCCGAGTTCCGAATACCGGTACATCTTGCATGGAGCTTCGACTCACGCCAGGTAAATGTCTTCATCGCCAGCGAGT
>JANXPR010000589.1 GCA_025357215.1 Acidobacteriaceae bacterium
GCGCGAGTCTTGGTCATCGCAAACAGTTTCCGGTCCCATCGAGAGCGAAATGGCGCTTCTGCAAACCCGCAGGCGTCCACGCCCTCGTTTTCTCTTGACTCCGCCGTCGTTGTTATAGACGGAATGACTCGAGCTAAGTCCTTTAGAGTTTGGGATGGAGGGATAGGGGGAGGGGGGTTCTAAGGTTAACTTTATGGTTATTGGATGCGAAACGGGAGAGCTAGCTGTATCGCCTGAAGAAGAATCGCCGGAATCGCGCGTGATCGCTGACATCGCCGTGATCGGAAAGGCAAAAGGCTTACCGCTGATCAACACAGATGACACTGATCAGGAATCGGGTGATCTGGTGATCGCCGTGATCGGGTGATCGGAAAGGCAAGAACCAGAGAGGCCTAGGCTAAGAGCCAATGGCTAACGGCTGGTTTTCTACGGCAACGTCTTCGCTATCTCCGGTCCCTCTTCCGCCGCTGACGCTTTGGGTTGCGGCTGGAGGTGGTAGCGAGTGAGGCCGTCCTTGAGGGCTTCAAAGGCTTCTTCCGGCGTGTCGGCGAAGGTGAAGAGTTTGGTGTCTTCCGGAGAGATGGCCCCGGCGTCGGCCATGGCGTTGAGGTTCAGGATGCGGCTCCAGTACTCCTTGCCGTAGACGATCACGATGATCTTCTTGGCCAGCTTGTGGGTCTGGGCCAGGGTGAGGATTTCAAAAAACTCGTCGAGCGTGCCAAAGCCGCCGGGAAAAATTACCAGCGCCTTGGAGAGATACGCGAACCAGTACTTACGCATGAAGAAATAATGAAACTCAAAGTTCAGTTCCGGCGTGATGTACGGGTTGGGAAACTGCTCAAACGGCAGACGGATGTTGAGTCCGATGGTCTTGCCGCCGGCATCGTGCGCGCCGCGGTTGGCCGCTTCCATGATGCCCGGTCCGCCGCCCGAGGTAACGACGAAACGGTGCCGCTTGCCCGGTAGGCTACTGGCCCATTCGGTAAGCATGCGGGAAAGGCGGCGAGCGTCTTCGTAGTAATGCGCCATTTCGACGGCGGCGTTGGCGCGCTTAAGAGTGTCTTGAAGAGCGTCGGCTTGAGGAACGTCGGTTGGTTGAATAACGCCGGCTTGCGGGGCATCTGGCGAGTTGCCAGCCGCGGGCAAGTGTTCAGCGGACGCGGGCTTGGACGGGCTGGGTTTGGACGAGGCAGGACTTGCATTTTTTGTCGCGTTGCCCTGGCCGCTGGTCGCGGCATCGTTTGCGGCGCTGGTAGCGACTTGACTCGCGGCGTTATTTGCGTCGGCCACGCTCAATTTCTGTTCCGCGGCCGTCAGGCTCCCGAACCGCGCCGAGCCGAAGAAGACCACGGTGTCCTGGATTTTTTCGCGACGGAAGCGCGAGAGCGGTTCGGCGTACTCAGAAAGAATGCGCAGGATGCGTCCGTCTGGGCTGTTGAGAAATTCCGAATTCAGATACGCCAGCGCCGCAGGACGCAAACGGTCTTCGTCGTTCATGTCCGCGCCGTTGGTATCGGTGTTCAGGCTGGGATCGGCCAGAGCGGAATCGCTCAGATCGCTGGCGATGGCCGGGTCAGGTGCGGGCTGCCTGGCTGATTTTGCCGTGACTCCGGATTTTGCCGGCGAAGAAGGTTTGGTGGCGGGGCTTTTTGAATCGTCGGAAGAAGGCTTGTTGTTTTTGCGGTCAGTCATACAAATGAATCATCAAAGAATAATTTCGAATAGAAAACTTTTGGAGCACGCGTTCCGCGCCGGATGCTCAACGCTGGTCGCGATACTGGACAGCTTCCTGCACGCCAATCCATATATCGATCACGCCCAGTCCGGAGACCACGCCGCGGATGAAACCCTGTTGCAGAATTTTCTGCAACCAAGGCCAGCGTTCCACGGAGCCTTGTTCGAACCAGCCCGGCGTCCAGGGCAAGGTGACCAGCGCCATGCCAATCACCATGCAGAACAGGCAAAAGGTGACCAGGAACATGCGCTGCAGCCAGATAGGCGGCGGCATTTCATGCTCCACCGGAGGCGGCGCGGGTGGCGATTCGAGATTCGTCGGGGTCTGGTCCAAGATTGACTTCAATGAAGGAGACTTTATGCTTTCAGCGTTTTGATCCGGCTGGCCACGTCGCGGAAGTCAATGTTCGAGCCGTAGACTTCCATGAAATTGGTGAGAGCGGCCTTTTTGTCGCCCGAGGCCTCAAACGCCGATGCCAGATCATAATAAATGGAGCAGCGGCTGCCGTCATCCATTCCGGGGATTTGCAGGGCTTTTTGGTACCAGCGGACGGCCGCCTCCGGCGCGCCTTTGTCGACCAGACATTGCGCCAGCCAGGTGTAAGCCTGGATGGGCTGCGAGAACGTGCTGCCGCGGTCCACGGCGTGGCAGACTTTTTGCAGCTCGCCAATGGCTTCGTCGAGCAGGCCCATTTCCTTGAAGGCGATGCCCAGGTTGTAATGCGTTTCCGGATCTTCTTCAGGCTCCGGCGCGCTGTCATTCTCTTCCTGCAGCTCGGAGAGAATGTCATTCAACACGTGGGCTGATTCGGCGTCCTGCATTTCGCCGTTGCTGGACGCCGCGGCGCCGCGCGTAGCCGATGTAGCCATGCGGGACGCAGCGTTACTTTGCGCGCGTCCAGAGGTCGTTTGATTTTGCAGAGGTTCGGCGTGGGCTTGCACCGCGGGAACAAAATCGGAAAGCTCGGTTTGTTCCAGGTCCGAGACAAAGCTGCTGAGAATATCTTCCGTGGATTGGCCGGATGCCACGGGTCTTGTCTGGGTAACCAACGTTGGGCGCTGCGGCGGCGCTGGAATCGAAGCCACGGAAGGTTTCTTGGGATGAACAATTTCTTCCGGCAGTTCGAGAACGCTGGTGTCGTCAGCACTGGCGGCAATTTGCCGCGATGGAATTTCCACCGGGCGAGCTGGAGGACGCCGCGTTTCCGGCGGACGAATCTCGATCGGCTTGGGCTGAACAGCAGGCGCGCTGGGTTCGTCAACAATTTCAATTTCGACTTCCGGCTCAGACTCAAGGGGAATCAGCGCCGGCATGGAAGCCCGCGAGGCAGCGGCGCCGGCCGCATTGGCGCGATTGCGTCCAGCCGTAACCTGGGACATCAGGTTGGTGATTTCAGGAGCGTCCGGCGCAATCTCGGCCAGATTCAGAACCTGGTTCTTGGCTTCATCCCACAGTTCCTGAGAAATGTAGAACTCAATTTCCTTGACCTTATCTTCAACCGCGTAGAAGGTGCCCGAGCCGCCGGCCGTGAGACCGGAGAAACCAGCCTTGGGCGTGGGCTGCATGTCGCGGTCCCGGAAGCGTTCCACTTCAATTCCAGCACCGGACCTGACGGGCCCGTCTGCGTCGGACTCAACGGAGAGCATGTCCTCCCACTCGTTGGAGGCGTCAACTTCTTCGATCTCCGGTTCCGCGGCGGATTCCACCCCCGGCGCAAACCCGGACTGCGACGTCGCAAACAAATCCGCTGGCTTGGTTTCAAGACGCTCAAAGCGTTCCAACTCCGGCTCCAACCCGATGGGCGGAGGTGGCGGAGGCGGTGGCGTTGCGGAAAATTCTTCGTGAACCACAGACGCCGTCGGGTCGGTGATGGCATGGTCCGAAACGTCAAAAGAAAATTCCTGGACAGATGCATCGCCGTGATGTTCCACCACGGGCTCTGGCGGAGGCTCCACGTGTACAGGGACTTCCGGCGTGTAAACCGGTTCTGGCTCGAAAATCTGTGGCACTTCCCGGCGTATGGCCGGCTCAGGGAGCCGTGTGGGCGAAGCTTCCAGCGGCGAAAATCTTTCCTGCCCCGCAGTGCTTACCGGAGCTGTGGCAATCGGTGGCAGGGGAGGCGGAGCCACGCTGCGTGGTACGGACGTAGTGGCCGAAGGCGCGGGAGCGCGCAGCGAATATTTCCGCGATGCCTCAAGGTATTTGGCCGATTCCTTGGCGTGGCCCAGATCCATGTAGACGTCACTGAGCAACTGGCACACACGGGCCGCGTCGCCATAACGTTCAGCGCGCGCGTACAAATTGGCCAGGCGTTGGTTCACCGTAACGTCGCGCGGGGCCATGGGCAACACGGATTCCAGCGGCGCAATCGCTTTCATGGGCACGTTGTAGGAAACAAAAAGCTCGGCGTCGGTCAGCGCGGCTTCAATCGCGCTTTCCACCGGAGGATCGTAATGCTGCTGCACGACGGGCGCATCGTCACTGAGTTCTTCCACCATGAACGCCTGTGCGGCTTCTTCCGGCGTGAGAATACGCGTGGCGGAATCTTCGCCCAGCTTGGATTTCATCTGCCGGACGTTCTGCCCGTGCAAGGCATTTTCCGGCTCCATCTCAACGAGCTTCTGGTAGAGATCGCGGGCGGCCGCGTACTCGCCTTTTTTCGCCAGCGCGTGCGCCTGCAGCTCCAGGATCTCCGCCGTTTGCGACGTGTCCCCGGTGCGCTGCAGAAGCCGCTGCATGATCGCGAGGGCTTCCGGTTCTTCCTTGATGCGCGACATCAACGGCTGCAATGCGTCCTTGAGAGCGCCCGGATTTACCGCCGTCAAACGGTCAGCGTATTTGTCATAAACCTTGAGCCCGTTGGTCACGCGGTTGTTGCCGATGTACCACTGCGCCAGTCCGGTAATTGCACTGGCGTCCTTGTGCAGGTTCAGAAGTTTTTCCGCGACGGCTTCCATCCCCGCGGTGTCACTCGATTGCATTTTGGCGCGGAAGATCGCTCGCAGAGCATCCGGACGCGAATCCAGGTCCTTGACCTGCTCCAGATAATGGACGGCGGAAAGACTGTCTCCGGAATCAGCGGCAATCATGCCGCGCAATAACAAGGCCTGTTGGTTGTTGGGATCCAGCGTGATGACTTTGCCCAGAGCTTCTTCGGCGGCATCATACGAGCCGCGTGAATAGAGCGATTCCGCGGCGCTGAAATAAATGCTGCGCGCTTCGTCCTTCTTACCCAGCTTCATGTACAAATCGGCCAGCTTGGACTGCGTGTGCGCGTTCTCGGGGTCCAGTTCGAGAATTTTCTGGAAGATCCTGGCGGCCTGGGAATTATCTCCGCTCTTCAGAAGGCTGTCCGCTACCACCATGTACTGGCTGCGGGCATCGTTGAACAAGCCTTGCTGCGTGTACAGCTCCGCCAGCTTGTTTACGTTTTCATAATTCTGGGGACTGATCTTGGTGAGCTTTTTGTAAATCGCAATGGCTTTTACAGTGAAGCCGTTTTGCGCGTACTGGTCGCCTACGTTGCGGAAGTAATTGGCGGCCTGCTCGTTCTGGCCCACGCGTGCGTATAGGTCGCCGATGGTGTTGAGCACCGTCAGGTCCTTGGGGTCTTCTTTAACGACCTTTTCGTATTCAGCAATGGCGTTCTGCAGCTTGCCCTGTTGGACAAACTTCTCCGCAGAGGCGAGCACCTTTGCCTTGTTGAAACCAAAACCGAGCGCCATAATGAGTCGCTTTTGACCAAGAGCGCCTGTCGTGAGCCGGGGGAGACCACCAAAAAGCGCGAATAAGGGCTAAAGTACCACAGAAAAACGGGTAAACCCAAGGGGCAAGGGTAAATCGTTAGTGCATGTCGGTTATTTACCTTAAAGGTTCGGCGTTTCCCTTAGTTCACCGCTGGGAAGGTTTATGTGCTGGGGATTCGATCCGCAGATTGCTGTCAGCGGTACTTCGCCCGGCTTCTGAACTCTCTTACCACCAATTCCAAAAACTGTTCGTCGTTCCCCGGACGCGCCTCCAGCGGAATATTAAGCCGCGTGCTGATCATCTGCGCGATGCGCTGAGCGTTGCTGTTGCGGACGTCGCCCGGAATATCCAGTCGCCGTGCCAGGAATGTTTCAATCAACTCGGCTTCCTGCAAAGTAAGCTCCGCTGCCTGGGGGATAGCGAAGTCTCCCAGGGGCGCGCCGCTGAAAAATACTTGCGGCTCGCGGTCTGACGTCTCATGCACCACCAGCGTTCCGGCAACAAAATCACCCAGGCGGCGATGTTTGTCGTTCAGCAACATGGTCACCACGCCAACGCCATACAGGCCCGGCAGCCAGTCCACGGCTCGCAACAGGTTCCGGGAAATGGCCTCAAACGCGTTAATGGGCCGTCCTGAATCTTTGATCACCCGGATGCCTGCCCACTTCTTACCCGGGGTCTGGCCTTTCCAAAAGATTTCAAAAGCAGCGTAGTAGCCCCAGTACAGGCAGAACAGAAGGATGATGGCCAGCGCGGTGATCCACAGCGGAGTAGTGTCACCAAAAAACTTTATTCGTGACCAGGCTATCGCGCTGAAGATAACTACCAGGAAAACTATGATTTGGATCAAGGTATCCAGAAAGACCGCCATAAAACGGCTGCCCAGCCCGGCTAGAACAAATTCCAGGTGTACCTGCTCCGGAGTATCGATGGTAAGCTTGTCCACGTATGATTTCGACCTACTGGCTTGAAAAACGCCAAAAACACTGGAACCGCCTGGAACGTCTGCTGGACCAGGCCCGCCAGCAAGGGCTTAAGTCACTCACTCGTCTGGAATTGCAGGAGATGGGACTGCTTTACCGCCAGGCCGCTGCTGATCTCTCCACCTTGCGCGAAGATCCCAGCGGAAGATCGTATTCCCGCTCGCTTAATCTTCTTCTCGCTCGCGCTCACAATAACATCTATTCAGCACAAAAATCGAGTCCCTGGAACATAGTTCAATTCTACCGGGATACCTATCCCCGAATCTTCCGCCGCAACATGGCATTGATCAATACTGCTTTCCTTTTATTTGTAGCGGGTGGGATAGCCGGGGCCTTGTTGTCGATTACCAATCCCAGTTTCATGCACACGTTTCTCGGTCCGCGCATGATGGACACCATTGACCATCACAAGATGTGGACGGACTCGGTCGTCGGGGTCAAGCCGCTGGCCTCCAGCGCCATCATGACCAACAATTTATCGGTGACGTTTTTCGCTTTTGCATTTGGCATCACCGCCGGCGTGGGCACCGTTTATATGATGGTCTTCAACGGTGTGATGATCGGCGTAATCGGCGTGGCTTGTTGGCTGGGCGGCATGAGCATTCCACTATGGAGCTTTGTCGCTCCGCACGGCATCCTGGAACTGCCCGCAATCTTCGTGGCCGGCGGCGCCGGATTGCGTATTGCCCAGGGCATGCTGTTTCCCGGATGGCTCCCGCGCGGCCAGTCTCTGTCCCTGGCTGGAGGTGAAGCCGTGCGCCTTCTGCTTGGCTGCATTCCCATGCTGATCGTTGCGGGAATACTCGAGGGTTTCTTCTCGCCATCACCTTATCCGCCGGCTCTGAAGTTTGCGGTGGCAGCGATTGTTGGGTCAATCTTCTTCAGCTACATCGTCTTCTGCGCCAGAGGTGGGCAGAAGGATGAAGTACCTGTGTTGCCCTAAATCAAGTTTCTTTCCTTCACCTGCAGATACTGGTTCACCAGCGCTGCCGTCAGTTTGCCGGGATCAATCTCCAGCGCCAGCGCGCCTTTGTTGCGCACGCGGCTGATCAACATTTCGCGACGCTGCACCAGCTCCTGCGCCGCCGCTACTTCAAACATCTCTTCGGCATTTTCCGGGTAGTGGTTGGCCAGTCCTTGAAGGTCCGTTTGGGCGATCACCGAGAACATGAGCAGGTGTTTCGATAAGACGCGCGACGCGCTTTCAATTACCTCTGGAGTCATGGATGTATCCGCCAGGTCCGTCACCCAGATAATCAACGACCGTTGCTTTTGCAGTTGCAGGAGCGCCGCAGCGGCCCGCAAATGGTCGGCTTCCCCCGGTTCTTCATGAGCTGACGCCAGTGCTTCCAGCACCACGCGCATATGGGAAAGTCCGCGGCCGAGAGGAACGCGTTGCTGCACGTTGCGTCCATACACCAGCACGCCCACGCGATCGCCTGAATACAGCGCAATCTGTGCCAAGGACAGAGCTGCGTTCACCGCAAGATCCAGTTTGCTCAATTCGCCCACGCGGGCGCGTAACAGACGTCCGGCGTCCATCACCAGCCATACAGCCTGGCTGCGTTCGACCTGGAAGAGCTTGGTAACGTGTTTACCGCGGCGCGCCGTAGCCGTCCAACAAATGGAGCGGAACTCGTCGCCCGGCTGGTACTCGCGCAGACTTTCAAATTCGCGGCCAACGCCGCGCTGCCGTATCAGGCGCTTTTCCAGTTCAATTTGGCGCGCGCGCACCAAATAAATGTTGTGCCGCTTGGCGGATTCCAGATCAGGGTACACGCGGATTTTCTGTGTCAGTTCGGCGCACGCCCAACGTTCGGCAAAGCCCGCGCTGCTACGGTACGTGAGGTAGGCCGCGCCCAGAGTCACATCGCCCCGTTCCAGAGGACGCGCCGTATACACAGCCGTGCCTGCGGAATTCGCCGCAGCTTTCACATTCACTCTAGGGGGCGCGTTGCGCAGTGCATCTGGAATGTCATCGACAATGCGGCATTCCACAGCCGCGCCGCTATAGTTGTGCAGCTCGAGCTCCACTTCAACGTTGTTGCTAAGTGAAGGCGGACCATGCCATGACCGTTGCACCGCAAGCTGCTGCGGCTTGGGCAGGCGCACATAGTCCACGAGCCAGGCCGCCAGCGCGCAAAAGTCCCACGCGGCCATCACCAGCAGGAATTTGCGGTCCCAGAAAGCGGGGATGATCCAGAGCAAGCCGAGCATCGTCACCAGAAAGAAGCGCGGACCAAACGCCCACGCCCACCGTTTGGTGCGGCGGGCACGCGCCAGCACCGGCGCGGGAGCCAGCGTAGCTTCTTTGGGAGCGGTCGTCATCTACTTCGGTACCGCCACGGACCCGATGATCTCAGTCAGTGCGCGATCGCTATCCAGCCCTTCGAGTTCAGCTTCCGGCTTCATCATCACGCGATGGCGCAGCACCGGCATGGCGGCGCTTTTTACATCGTCGGGGATCAGGTAGTCGCGGGCTTCAAGAGCGGCCATGGCCTTGGCGACCATCATCAGATTGATGGCCGCGCGCGGGCTTGCGCCCATGGCAAAGGCCGGCCAGTCTCGCGTGCGCCGAACGATTTCTACAATGTATTGAAACAACGCTGGCTGAACCGTGGTGTTCTTCACTTCCGCGCGCGCTTGCGCCAGCACGTCCGCAGGCAATGGGACGATGTTCACCGCAGCCAGATTGTGCGAGTCAAAACCCTGATGATGATTCTGCAAAATGGTTACTTCTTGCGCGGCGTCTGGATACGTAATTTTGATTTTCAACAAAAAGCGGTCGAGCTGCGCTTCGGGCAGCGGATACGTTCCTTCAAACTCAATCGGGTTCTGCGTGGCGAACACGGTGAAAAATTCCGTGAGCTTGTGGGTGGCGCCGTCAATGGTGATCTGGCGTTCTTCCATGGCTTCCAGCAGCGCGGCCTGGGTCCGGGGAGGCATGCGGTTCACTTCGTCAGCCAGCAACATGTCAGTAAACAGCGGCCCGCGATGCAGGGCAAACGTGCTGGTAGAAAGGTTCAGCACGTTGCTGCCGATAATGTCCGCGGGCATCAGGTCAGACGTGCATTGCACGCGCCGGAACTCCAGCTCAAACAGCCGGGCGAAGCATTTGATCACCAGCGTCTTGGCGATGCCCGGCACGCCTTCCAGCAGCGCGTGGCCGCCGCACAGGATCGTCAGCAGGCAGTGGTTCACCAGTTCTTCCTGCCCTACGATTACTTTGGCAAGTTCAATTCGTCCGTGTGTTAACACCCGGGACACGTTCTGCATGGTCGAGTGATCTCCTGATAGTTCTTGGGAAGCTATTCTTAAGAAAGCTGCTCTTGCGAAACAAGATTCAACTTCATCATATGTTCATTGAGCTGTTGGACAAGCCCTAGTGCGTCCCGTTCGCGCAGCTCATAACCGTTTAACGCGTTCTCAATTCGGTGTAGCAAATCACCCAGCTTGCCCAGGGCGTCATCTTTATAGCTGCGTCTTCCTTGAATCGTTCGAACGATCTCATCCACCGGCGCGTCGACCGGCAATCCCAGTTTGCGCGACGCGAGGTAGCGAAAGCGCGCGAAGGGAATTTCCAGTGCGACATTCGTGGCGCCCGCCTTGCGATAGAGTCCGCCCAGAGTATGCACAAATTCCAGTGGCGAGAGCCGCGAAACTTCATGCGCCGCGCGGACTGGGCCGTTCCTTCGCGAAAACGTGATCATCAGTGCCAAAAAAACTGCCAGCGCTTGCCACACGGCAAAACTCAGCGGCGTGGACCATAAATAAGCGCCGAGTGACTTTCCTGTTCCGTGAAAATATTCGTCCCAATAAATAATCGAAGGTCTCCCGTTCGGCCAATTCTTTATCGAATTCAAAAAGAAAGCCAGGTTGTCGTCCCTGGTGATTCCGGCATTGGTCAGCGGAGTTGAACTCATCCACCAGAGAATTTCTCCGTCTCCGAGTTTCCAGCTCACTACGCCTGCACTTCTCGTATCGCCGTAAAGCGCAAGTTGAGATGCGCCGAGTTTCTCCCAATAAGGACGCCGTTGCATTGTAATGTGCTTCGCTTCTTGCGACAGGCGGCTCGGAATAA